>NZ_JBHVZR010000043.1:0-1025 GCF_042879835.1 Pseudarthrobacter sp. NPDC058329 | reverse complement strand
GGTCGTTGCAACACCCATAGATTTTGGGAGTTGCAACGACCGTGCCGCATTTAAGCGATGTTTCAGCGGAGACCCGGAAGTACGCGAGATCGACTGTTCAGCAGAGGGAAGAGTTCTTCCGGGTTTTTGACCGACTCGGAAGTGCGACATTGGCCGCGGCAGAACTGGGTTTGAACCGGAACAGCTGCTATCAGTGGCTCCGCAAGGCTGGCCTCACTTCCGGGAACACCGCATCAACCCGGCAGGCAGCCAGAGCCAAGTACACGCCCGAACAGAAACGGGAGTTCTTGGGCGTTCTCGAGCGGGAAGGGAGCGTGACTGTTGCGGCAGCTGAGATCAGCCTGAATGTAAATACTGCGTTCCGCTGGGCACGCGAGGCGGGCATTTCCAGCCGACCGGTGAGTCATCGCAGGCGGGTGGAGTACCTGCGCTTACGGGACCAAGGACTGAGCCGGCGCGATGCGGTCAAGGCCCTGGGCGTTCCCCGCAGCAGTGCACGGGAGTGGGAGCTTGGGGTGAGGAAATCCGGCGGTCGACGCATTTATCCAGCTGGACAGAGAATGCACTACAACCATGATGTGGATTCTTCGACACTTCCTGCCGTCCCCGACAAAAGCCAGCAGACCCGGCCTGTATCGATCTCGGTGCTTGAACGGCCCATTGATCCGAGGTTTCTGTCGCTGCAAGAACGCGAAACCATCCGGGACCTGAACGCCACTGGGGCTTCGCTGCGTTCAATCGCGGCAGTGTTGCAGCGATCGCCGTCAACCATTAGCCGGGAAATCGCCCGTAACGGCCACCCGGGCGTTGGCTACCAGCCGTATGCGGCGCAACGTCAAGCTGCCTCACGCCGCGCCCGGCCCAAGACCGCGAAACTCGCTGGCGAATCGGACCTGAGCAACTACGTGAAAGAGAAACTGCTCATACGCTGGTCTCCAGAGCAGATCAGCCACACGCTGGTCGAAGATTTCCCCGAACTGCCGGAGATGCGTGTGTGCCCAGAGACGATCTATCAAGCCCTCTAC
>NZ_JBHVZR010000042.1:0-1361 GCF_042879835.1 Pseudarthrobacter sp. NPDC058329 | reverse complement strand
GGGACTGTCTGAATAACGGTGGATCCGTGGTTGGCCTGACACGCCGGGCTTTGCCTGGCGGGAAGGACTGATCATGAGCGACACCATGGATCCCATGGCGACTGATGTGGATCAGCAAGAGTTAGCGCAGCAGCTCCTGGCCCAAGCCAAGGAGCAGGGCATCGACCTCGTTGGCCCTGACGGTTTGTTGAACCGGCTCACGAAGAACGTCCTGGAGACCGCTCTTGAAGCGGAAATGGACGAACACCTGGGATACGAAAAGCACGACGTCTCCGGGCGCGGGAGCGGGAACTCCCGCAACGGCACCCGCACTAAGACCGTGCTGACCGAGATCGGGCCGGTGGAGATCGACGTGCCGCGGGACACCGGCTCAACGTTCGATCCGCAGATCGTAAAGAAGCGGCAGCGCCGGCTAACTGGCGTGGATGAGATCGTGTTGTCGCTGAGCGCGAAAGGGCTCACGACCGGGGAGATCGCGGCCCATTTCGCGGAGGTGTTCAGCGCCAGGGTTTCCAAAGACACCATCTCGCGGATCACCGAGAAGGTCATCGGCGAGATGACCGAGTGGCAGAACCGTCCCCTGGACCGGGTGTACCCGGTGATGTTCATCGACGCGATCCACGTCAAAGTCCGCGACGGGCAGGTCACGAACCGGCCGGTCTACGTCGCTATCGGTGTCACTATCAACGGGGAACGCGACGTCCTCGGGCTGTGGGCCGGGGACGGCGGTGAAGGGGCAAAGTTCTGGCTCTCGGTGCTGACCGAGATCAAGAACCGCGGTGTTGAGGACGTCTGCATCACGGTATGCGACGGGCTCAAGGGTTTGCCCGAGGCGATCACCACGGTCTGGTCCCTGGCGGTGGTCCAGACCTGCATCGTGCACCTGATCCGGAACACCTTCCGGTATGCGGCGCGGCAGTACTGGGATGAGATGTCCCGTGACCTGCGTCCGGTCTACACCGCACCCTCGGAGGCCGCGGCCAAGGAGCGATTCGTGGAGTTCTCGACCAAATGGGGCCGGCAGTACCCGGCGATCACCCGGTTGTGGGAGAACGCCTGGAGCGAGTTCGTGCCGTTCCTGGACTACGACGTGGAAATCCGGCGGGTCATCTGCAGCACCAACGCCATCGAATCCGTCAACGCACGTTACAGGCGCGCGGTCAGGGCCAGGGGCCATTTTCCCACCGAGCAGGCGGCACTGAAATGCCTCTACCTCGCAACCCGGGCACTGGACCCCACAGGCAAAGGCAGGGCACGATGGGCCACACGATGGAAGCCGGCCCTGAACGCCTTCGCCATCAGCTTCGACGGAAGAATCAACTAAATGCCAACCGTGGATCCACCGAAAATCGGACAGTCCC
>NZ_JBHVZR010000041.1:0-1857 GCF_042879835.1 Pseudarthrobacter sp. NPDC058329 | reverse complement strand
TGAGTTCTCAAACAACAGACACACCCGGCACCACCACAACAAATTCCATGTCGAGGATCGCTCCGGAGCAACTTTCCAAACTTACCCGAACCCCCGCCCCAAATCAAATCCATATTTCCAGGACCTTCATCAGCAGGAATCCGCCCCACACCACCCCAGGAGCACTCAAAAGCACTACCAGAATCGGCACATATTTTTGGGGGATTGGCCGCCCGCGGTAACCAGCTCAACGCTGTCTCCCTCGCGGCGACTTAGAAAACAATACACCCCCACAGGCCCCTCCGCAAATCCAACCCCACCCCACCACCACCCCCCAAAAAACCCGCCACCACACGGCTTACCGGGCAATGAGACCCCTGCTTTGCCATCCACAACCGAAAACCCTCACTATGGACCCCGTCACACCTGCGCCCGCTTGGCCTCCGCCCGCAGTGAAGGTGGCCTTCAGGAACTGTCAGATAAACGGTGGGTGGAGTTCGGCCCGTTTTCATCACCGAGTGGTTCTTTCGCACCAGCCGGCGGACGTAATCGGGACGCGTTCAGCGCAGGCTTCCTTCTCATCACCCAACCTGCCCGGCCACCACTGATGGGATCAAGTGAGCTGGTGACGAGGTACAGGCATGCCAGGGCAGCGGTGCCGTTCGAAAAATGCCCGTGGGCCCTCACGTTGTTCCACTCGATTGCGCTCGTCGTGCAGATCACGCGCGTGTAAATTGGCTTGGCGCCTGGCCGATACCGTCGCGATGCCGGCGTTAGGCGTAGGGAAAGCCGTTGCGGATCAGGTGCACGGTGCACGGATGCACGACCGCTTGCCCCCGACGTGGTCGTGCCCGCCTCCGGCAGGCCCTTGAGCTGTTTCAGACGGCGATCACCACGTCTTTCATGCCCCGTACTTCAATTCGGCGTGCTCTCCAGCACGTTCATCGTGAGCTGTGCAGCAACCCGCCGGCGCCAACCAGGCCCCGGCCCACGTCACGGCATGCAAGACGGATTCGGCCCACTGCAGCCAGTATGGTCAGGGCACAATGTACTTCGGCTCCCGCAGTCATAACTGACAGACCCGGAAGATGTGCCTACAGAACGTCCGAGAGGGTTGCCCTGGCGGACGCCATGGGTGAGACATCACTGCATCGCATCGAGCGGAATCCGCCAACCAGGTCTGCAACACCTGTTTGGGGCTGCTCCGACCGTGTCGACGTGGCCGTCACACTAACGGCAAGGGTCTCCCTTGACCAGGTGCCTGCCCTAGGAGTCATAATCGGGCGGGGCAGCACAACGGTGCCGCAGATAAAATTCACCGGATCGCTTGAGCAGAGGAGTCCTTGAATGACGAAATACCTGATCTCGTTCCCGGGGGAGGCCATGACGTTCCCCGAACAGGACTTCGAGGCCGTGGTCCGAGACTCACATGCCGTCATCGACGAGGCCAAGGCGGCGGGCGTGTACGTCTTCGCCGGCGGGATCGATGAGGACGTCGACCCGGTTCTCGTAGCCGGTGACGGTACCGTCACCGCGGGTACGTACCCAGGCCACAAGGTGCCCAACGGCGGCTACACAGTTCTTGAGCTGCCCTCGCGGGAGGTGGCACTGGAGTGGGCGGCCAGGATCGCATTGGCCTGCCGCTGCCCGCAGGAGGTCCGGCAGTTCCAGTACGACCCTGCCGGCTGACGAAGCCAACGGCAATGTGACCGGCGCTGGCCGCATCGGCAGCCCCGCCTCCTGGGCTCCGAAGATGCTGTTCCGCAGGCTTCTTGGGGCCTCTGGTGGTGGTGGGTTTTAAATGCGGGAGGCCCCAACCGTTGTGGTTGGGGCCTCGACCTAATGGTTGTCCGGCGGTGACCTACTCTCCCACACCCT
>NZ_JBHVZR010000040.1:0-1927 GCF_042879835.1 Pseudarthrobacter sp. NPDC058329 | reverse complement strand
AGTTAGGTGAGTTTGATGACGGATTTGATCATGTCGGCTGGCTTGTTGCGTGCGGTTTCAAGGCAGCCTGCGATGGAGTCCCAGCCCTCGTAGCGGTGGGTGATCAGGGGTGAGACGTCGAGTCGTCCGGATGCGAGGAGGGAGGCGAGTTTTTCGGTGCGGTAGCGGCCGCCGATCATTGCCCCGCCGACGATCTGTTTGTCGCCCATGCCGAAGCCCCACCCGTCGGAGGGAACCTTGACGACGTCGGTACCGGCAAGTGCGATGACGCTTCCGAGCTTGCCGCCGGGTTTGAGGGCTCGGACGGCGGCGGCGAAGGTGTCTCCGTCTCCTCCGCAAACGCAGACCCGGTCTACGCCGCGGCCGCCGGTGAGGTCCATTACCTGCTCGTCGATACGCCCCTGCTTGTAGTCGATGACGTCGGTTGCGCCGTAGTGTTTTGCGACTTTGAGGGTGGCGGGACGGTTACCGACGGCGATGACACGGGAGGCGCCACGGAGGTAAGCGGCTGCGATGGCCATCAGGCCGACCGGGCCTGAGCCTACGACGAGGACAGTGTCACCGAACTGGACGTCGGCGTACTCGACTGCCTGGAAGCCGGGCGGGATCATGTCCGAGAGCATGGTGGCTTCCTCGTAGGAAACCCCCTCGGGGACGCGGGCGAGGTTGCCGTCGGCATCGTTGCAGAGGAAGAATTCCGAGAGGACACCGTCGGAGGTGTTCGAGTACTTCCAGCCGTTGAGCATGCCGCCGGAGTGTGAGGAGTGTCCGGCCTGTGCTTCGAGCGAGCTCCATTCCGGTGTCACCGCTGGAACCACGACGACGTCGCCGGCGGAGAAGTCGTTAACGAGGTTGCCGACCTCGACGACTTCGGCGACGGCTTCATGGCCGAGGATCATGTCGGTGCGTTCGCCGAGAGCGCCCTTCCAGACAGTTTTGACGTCTGTGGTGCAGGGGGCGACGACGAGCGGTTTGAGCAGGGCGTCGCGTGGGCCCGGGTTCGGTATTGGCTTTTCAATCCAACCGACTTCTCCGATTCGTAGCATCGCGTAGCCGCGCATAGTTTCAGACATGAGTATTCCGTTCTTGATCGACCCGACGTGAGTGCGCACATGAGAATTGGTGCCCACGACTGGCGCCGGAGGTGCGTTGAGGGGAGCTTGTTGCCGGTTGCTTAGGAGATGACGGGGAATGCGGCCAGGGCCTGCTTGAGGTGGATCATGTCCCAGGGCAGGTGCTCACACACACCGAGCCCGACAACCTCACATTCGCTTGCCACATCGTTCATGACACGGATGACTTGGGCGAGTGTCATTTTTCCCGCCGGGTACATCTCGAGCCAGTCGATTTCGGGGTCGGGTTCTGCAAACAGGACCGAGCGGAACGATGCCGGGTCGAGTACGTCGACGTCAAGGTGAATGGCGATGTGCTCGATACCTTCCTCTTTGATCCAGGTGAGGATCGCGGAGCTGTCGATTGCCAGCGCCTCCGGGCTGGCAATGCGAAGACCCAGCCGTTTGATGACCTCGTTCTCCTGCTCGGTCAGCCCTACTTCTCGCAGGCCCCCGTACATCACCCGGTTGGGCTGCACTTTTTGGGGCACTTCAGCGGCGAACTCCGCGTCGCCTTCGCCCATCAGGTTGCCCAGGACCATCGTGTGGGCGTTTGCCCATTCTTCGGGGGTCTTGATGTCGGGGTGAGCGTCAATCCAGAGGACGCCGAGCTTGCCGTCGTACCGCTCGTTGAGGTAGGAGAACGGAGCCTGTTCGACGAGGCAGTCGCCACCGAAGACGACGACCTTGTCCGGTTGTGCTTCGGCCAGCAGGGCCCGCGCGTGGCGCAGTTGCTTCAGCAGAGCGCTTCGGTGTGCAATGCCTTCTTCCGGGGTGTCATCGGCGTCGAAGGGTTCGACGTCCACGCGAAGAAC
>NZ_JBHVZR010000039.1:0-3487 GCF_042879835.1 Pseudarthrobacter sp. NPDC058329 | reverse complement strand
CCGTCCGGCCCGCAGCCACCCCCCCCCCCCCCACACCCACTCGAAATGTCTCCGCGCTAGCCCCAACTACCCCCCCAGTTTTTTCCTTTGTGTCGCCCCAAACCCACAACAACTGCGAGCTAGTTGGGAGGGGAGGGGGTTACTCGAGGCGGCGCTGTTTGGTCTCCGGCGAGAAGAAGGCCATCCACACCACCGCAAGCAGCACCAGGCCGCCGGCGAGGGCGAAGGACGTGGCCAGGCCCAGCTCCGGCCAGAAGTAGTTCGCGAAAATGAGCGGTCCGAAGCCTGCACCGAGCCGGGAGAACGTGGAAGCCCACCCGAACCCGGTGCCGCGCAGCTCGGTGGGGTAGAGCTCGGACACGTAGGCGTAGAGCACCGGGATGGCCACCTGCACCACAAACCCGAACACCAGGAGCCAGAAGACCGCTGCCGTGGGGATGTCCACCACGATCGCCACGATCACCAGGGTCAGCGCGGACAAGGGCCCGGTAACGGCAAGGATCCACTTGCGGCCCACGCGCTCCACAAGCAGCGCCGCTACGATCACACCCAAAAGCCCGACGGCGGCCATGGAAGCGGTGGTGACGAACGCCTTGTACTCGGCGAATCCGGCACCGATCAGGATCCGCGGCATCCAGGTCAGGGACAGGTAGTAGACCAGCAGGATCGAAAAGAACAGCGACCAGGCCGCAGCGGTGATCTTCCAGTTGTACTGCCACACCAGTCGCAGCTGGTGCCAGGCGCTTCCAGCCGAGAGGCGGGGCACTTCCTTGGCATCGGGCAGGCTGTAGGCGCGGGCCTCCGCGCCGGTGGCGGCCACCAGATCATCGATGACCTTGGCCGCTTCTTCCCGCCGGCCCTTGCGGATCAGGAACAGCGGGGACTCCGGGACGCTCCGCCGGACCCAGAACACCAGGAACGCAGGCAGGACCATTACCAGCATGGTCAGCCGCCAGTCTCCGTACAGCGCCACGAGGCCGGCGGAGACAAACCCGGCCAGGGCGGCACCCACCGGCCACCAGCCGTCCATCGCCGTGAGTACCTTGCCGCGCTGCTTGCGGGGAGTGAACTCACCCACCAGGGCGTAGTCCACCGGGATGCAGCCGCCCAGGCCGAAGCCCGCCATAAACCGGAAGACGCAGAACCAGATGAAGTCGGGGGAGAAGGCGCCGAATACCGTGAAAAGGGAGAAGATCAGCAGGGTTGCAGTGAAAGCCTTTTTCCGTCCGATGGTGTCCGCAATGGTGCCCCACACGAAAGCGCCAAGGGCCATCCCGATCAGGTTGGACGTGCCCACCCAGGCCACCTCGCCCGGGGTGAGGGCCCAGTGCGTGGAGAGCAGTGGAATGAGGATGCCGTTGAGGGTCACATCCCAGGCATCGAACATAAAACCGAGGCCGCCGATCACAAAGATCCTGCCTTGGACTTTCCATCGCCAGGGCAGTTCCTGGACCACCTGCTCGCCGCTCGGCACAGTGGTGTAAGTATTCATCGCAGCCTCCTAAAAGAACTTTAGCCGGGGCCGGTGGCGTTCACACTTCCGCCTGCACAGGGGCAAACTGCACTTCGCGATAAACTTGCCCTATCCCCACCAACCGCGGCACTGTTCCGCGACATAAGACGGAGACATTTGTGAGCTTCACGCAGCATGAGCGCGTATCCATTGACCGTGTTCCCATCCGCCGGGCCCTGATCTCGGTTTACGACAAGACCGGTCTGGAGGAGCTCGCCCAGGGCCTGCACGCAGCGGGCGTGAAGCTGGTTTCCACCGGGTCCACGGCGAAGAAGATTGCCGCCGCCGGCATCCCGGTCCAGGAAGTCGAGGAAGTCACCGGCTCGCCGGAAATGCTGGACGGCCGCGTCAAGACGCTGCACCCGCGCGTCCACGGCGGCATCCTGGCCGACCGCCGCGTCCCCGCGCACATGGAGACGCTCACCAGGATGGAGATCGAGCCCTTTGACCTGGTGGTGGTGAACCTCTACCCGTTCGTGGAAACCGTCAAGTCCGGCGCTGCCCAGGACGACGTCGTCGAACAGATCGACATCGGCGGCCCCGCCATGGTTCGCTCGGCCGCGAAGAACCATGCCGCCGTCGCCATCGTGGTGGACCCCTCCTTCTACGGCCAGGTGGTCACCGCAGCCGCTGAGGGCGGCTTCGACCTGAACACCCGACGGCGGCTGGCCGCTAAGGCGTTCGCCCACACGGCCTCCTACGACAACGCCGTGGCCACCTGGACCGCGAGCCAGTTCCTGGATGAGGACGGCGACGGCGTCATCGACTGGCCCGCCTACGCCGGCCTCTCGCTGGAACGCTCCGAGGTCCTGCGCTACGGCGAGAACCCGCACCAGCAGGCCGCCCTGTACGTGGATAAGGCAGCTCCGGCCGGCATCGCGCAGGCCGACCAGCTGCACGGCAAAGCCATGAGCTACAACAACTTTGTGGACGCCGACGCCGCCCTCCGCGCCGCCTACGATTTCGCCGAGCCCGCCGTCGCCATCATTAAGCACGCCAACCCTTGCGGCGTTGCCGTCGGTTCCGCGGATGCCGCTGATCCGATCGCCGACGCCCACGCCAAGGCCCACGCCTGCGATCCCGTCTCGGCCTTCGGCGGCGTCATCGCCGCCAACCGCACCGTGACCGCGGTCATGGCCAACACCGTCAAGGACATCTTTACCGAGGTTGTCATCGCGCCGGGCTTCGAGCCTGAGGCCGTGGAGATCCTGTCCAAGAAGAAGAACATCCGCCTGCTCGCCCTGCCGGAAGGCTACGGCCGCTACCCGTCGGAGATCCGCCAGGTATCGGGCGGCGTCCTGGTCCAGGTGGCCGACAAGGTCGATGCCGACGGCGACAACCCCGCCACCTGGACCCTCGCTGCCGGCGAGGCCGCGGATGACAAGACCCTCGCGGACCTGGCCTTCGCCTGGACTGCCTGCCGTGCCGCCAAGTCCAACGCCATCCTCCTCGCGCAGGACGGCGCTGCCGTCGGAATCGGCATGGGCCAGGTCAACCGACTGGATTCCTGCCGGCTGGCTGTGGAGCGGGCCAATACGCTCGGCGTGACGGTGGAGTCCGACGTCGAAGGTGCCGGCGGTGCGTCCAACACCAGCGGTGCCAGCGCACCCCAGCGGGCCCGCGGCGCCGTGGCTGCGTCCGACGCGTTCTTCCCGTTCGCTGACGGCCTGCAGATCCTGGTGGACGCCGGCGTCCGCGCCGTGGTCCAGCCCGGCGGTTCGGTGCGCGACGAGGAAGTTATCGCGGCAGCCAATGCAGCCGGCGTGACCATGTACTTCACGGGGGCGCGGCACTTCTTCCACTAGTCCCCAGGGGTTTCCCTGGCCCGCAGAGTCGGCCAAGGAACCTGATTAACAACGACGGCGCCTGTCCCCGCAAAAGGCGGTTTCTAGGGGTCGTTGCAACACCTGCTGGTTAGGTGGTTAGTAGTAAATCACGTAAACGCTCGGCTGGGGTTTTCCAGCCGAGCGTTTT
>NZ_JBHVZR010000038.1:0-3834 GCF_042879835.1 Pseudarthrobacter sp. NPDC058329 | reverse complement strand
TTATGTAAAGCTGAACAGTGATTATTGCATCCGATGCACGATCACCTCTCCTCCGCCCATTGCCACCCGGCACCCCCGCGACTGCAGCAGCAAAGTGCCTGTGACCTGCGGAAACGCAAGCTAATGCCTGTTGTGACCGCTGGTAAGCCCCACCGAAGCAGCCCTCGTAAGCTGGAGGGCATCAAGCTGGAACGGCCCTCCGATCCGCGGACTTCTGCATTAATTGCATGATTCTTGCATCCAATGCAATGTATCAGGAGGGATTCGTGGCGGTCGATTCAGCGGGACGGGTGCTCGACTTCGGCGCTGTGCGCTTCCTTCACCCCGAGGACCACGTGTTCACCCAGATGCTTACCGGCTGGCGCAACCAGCAGCTGAGCCGGAACCTGGCGTTTGGCACCATCGAGGGCCGCGAACGGCTAGTAACGCGGTTCCAGGAGTCCACAAACGAGTATCCATGGCAGTGGACCCCAGCTCACGTGGACGAGTTCTTCGGGGATCTGCGCAGCATGAAGCACGCCGCGCAGTCCACCATCCGGAGCTACCAGGCAGCGCTGAGGGCCTTCTGCGCATACGCAGCGTCGCCTGAGTATGGCTGGGACCGGGTCTGCGAACAGCACTTCGGTACGCACCCTGTCCAAGTCTGTTTCGACTGGAACACCGCGGTCCATGCCCAGGCGACCGAATCGGCTCCTAAGCGGCGGCCCTTCACCCGGCAGGAGCTGCAGGCGTTCTTTGACCGGGCCGATGACGAGGTGGACCGCATCGCTGGCCTGGGCCGCAAGGGCTGGCTGCCGGCCTACCGCGACGCGGTCCTCTTCAAGGTGGCCTACTGCTGGGGGCTGCGCCGTAATGAGGTCAGGCATCTGCAGACAGTCGATTTTGCCAGAAACCCGCACGCCCGGGAATTCGGCAAGTACGGGGTCCTACAGGTCCGCTACGGCAAGGCCATGAAGGGTTCACCACCCAAACGCCGCAGCGTCCTGACCGTGTTCGACTGGTCCACGGAAATCATTGCCGACTGGCTGGAACGCGGCCACCCGCACATGACCAACGGTCTGGACCTGTTCCCTTCCGAACGGGGCACCCTTGTTTCAGAGACGGCGCTGAACCGAAGGTTCAACCGGTACCGCGAGGACCTGGGCCTCTCCCCCGGCCTGGACATCCACTCGCTGCGCCGCTCCTACGTCACCCACCTGATCGAATCAGGCATGGACGCTTTGTTCGTCCAGCACCAGGCAGGCCACGAGCACGCGTCAACGACAGCCCTCTACACCTCCGTCTCCAGCGACTACAGGGTCAAGACACTGCGCCGCGCCCTGGACTCCACCATCCGGGACGCCCTGGCCGGAATGGAAGACTGAACCTCATGAAACGAGAGATCGACTACCGGTGGCGGCTTGCAGAACTCATGGCAGCCCGGGGAATGCACAACAGCACCGACCTCAGCCCCTTGCTGAAGGAACGCGGCATCGAACTCTCCGCCTCCCAGGTCTACCGGCTCGTCACCCAACGCCCCGAACGCGTCTCACTCATGATGATCGCCGCGCTCTGCGACATCTTCTCCTGCGGACCCGAGGACCTGGTCACCGTCACGGCAACTGACGCCAAGGTCCGCAAGGTCGCATCCGACGCCAACATCGTGGACCTGAACAAGACCATCCGTCCCAAACGCGCCCGGGTAATCCGCGATGACGGCTGAGATCAGCTCTCGGCTTGCCGTTCGTGGCCGGCCCCGCACCACCGGGGCGTTCACTTGCGACAGGTGCTCACGGGCAGCCGGCAAACACCGTGCCAGCTGGCCAGAAGGCAGGATCTGCGGAACCTGCTTCACGGTCGCCATGCGCACCCACGGCACCTGCCCCGGCTGCGGGACAAAGCGCATGCTCCCAGGCAGGTCAGATTCCCACGGTCACCAGCCGGTCTGCGCCGATTGCGCCGGCATCACCCAGGACTACCACTGCTCCGGCTGCGGCACGGAAACCGAGCACTACCGCCAGAACACCTGCGCCCGCTGCTCACTCCGGAACGACCTCACCGCGCTGTTGCACGTCGACGAGTCCCAGTGCCCGGCAACGACGGCAGCCAAACTGCTCTCCGCGCTCTGCGCAGCCCAGCGACCCGAAAGCATCCTCACCTGGCTCCGCAAACCCGGCGTCCGCGAACTGCTCAAGCGACTCTCCACCGGAGACATCCCGCTCAGTCACGAGGCGCTGGACAGGGAACCCAACAGCCTACGGGTGGAGCACCTGCGCAGCCTGCTCACCCACCACAACCTACTGCCCGGGCGGGATCACTACCTCGCGCTCTTTGAGCGGTGGCTACCCAGCAAACTCGACAACATTGATGACCCCGAGATTCGGCGACCCATTGAGTCCTTCGCCCGCTGGCACCACCTGCGACGCATCAGGACACTCTCCACAGACGGGAAGCCCACCCGCGGTCCCGTGCACAGCGCGAAACAGGAAATCACCGAAACCATCAAATTCCTCACCTGGCTCAAGCTCACCCACGGACGAACGGTCGCCTCCTGCCTCCAGGCCGACGTCGACGCCTGGTTGGCCGACGGCCCCACAACCAGACACGCCATCCGGACATTCTTCGCCTGGGCAGTGAAGAACAGGACCTGCACCAACATCACCATCGGCTTCCGGCAGGCAAAGACAGTTCCCCTACTCACCCAGGGCCAACGACTCGCCATGCTCAAAGCCTGCCTCACCGACAACATCGACACCCTGTCCTACCGGGTCGCCGCCACGCTCCTGCTGCTCTACGCCCAACCAGTAGTGAAGATCGCCGCGATGAAAAGCACCGATGTGATCCTCACACCCGATGGTTTGCGCCTGTCACTCGGGGAAGAACACCCAGCGCCAGTACCCGAACCGTTCGCCGCCCTAGTCGCACAACACCGGGCCTCCCGCCCCAACATGCGCACCGGCAGCAGTTCCGGCAGCCGGTGGCTCTTCCCCGGCTATCGCGCCGGCCAACACATTCACCCCAACACCCTCATGGAGCGGCTCCGGGAAATCGGCATCAACCTCCTGGGCGCACGCAACGCATCCCTCCGCGCCCTCGTCAATGAGGTCCCCGCGCCGCTCGTCGCCGAGATGCTCGGCTACAGCTACCAGGTCACGCAAAAGCACGCCATGGCAGCAGCCGAACCCTGGGCTCGCTATTCGCATATCCAACCCGGACGGATAATGGCGGATACCCCCTGAAAAGGAGCCAGTAATGGGAACCAACAGTGCGCATACTCATCGGATCTAGCAGCCCGCAAAGCATTCATGCTCTCGTGACATCCAGCGACGCCGAGAAGGCTTTGTGGTTGACAGGCATCGCTCTCGTTCCACAAACGCCTGGGCAGATCACGCTATCGACTGATGCAGACATGTTGGGCTCAGCATCGTGGCGCCTCGACAGTCTAAGCCTGATGAAAGTTTTGAGCACGGCGGGACATCCCCTGGAAGTTCCATCAGGCCCCACTGGCAAAACGACGCAATTCCAAGGCCGCGCGTCCATCCGCGCTTGGGAGATTGCAGGCTCCCTGCACGTCGACCTCGAGCTGCCACACCTAGTAGCAGGAAACCAGGACGGCGCTTCAGCCTCCTGGGAAGAAGTGGGCCCAGATGCTCATATTCTCTTGGCGGATACACACGTCATGGGTAGGGCGGAGATGCTCATCTCGTTTCTGCGAGTTCGATACACCTGATCGAGATTCCAACGGCGACTGAGCACAAGATTCTCCAGCTCCGCCTCTCGACAGTGGCACAACGCAAGAACTCAAAGCGGATTCTAGGGAATAGTTCGAAAACGAATATGCACCGTTACCAGTAG
>NZ_JBHVZR010000037.1:0-4504 GCF_042879835.1 Pseudarthrobacter sp. NPDC058329 | reverse complement strand
CCCGCATTTAAAACCCACCACCACCCAAACGCACCCTGCGGCAGCCCCGCCGTCATACCCCACCCACCAAGAGAGCACCCCAACGAATACCGCAGGACACGAGCGATCGCAACCAGGCTGACGCCTAGACTTACAGCATGACCCCGAGTTCCCGCGAGCCGCGTCTCCGCCGGGCCACCATTCTGGATGTGGCGGCCGCTGCCGGTGTATCACGTCAGACCGTAACCCGTGCGATGAACGGCATGTCCGGTATTAGCCCGGCCACACGGGAGCGTGTCCAGCGGCTCGCGGAAGAGCTGGGCTACACCCCCAGTAGGTTTGCGAAGGGCCTGGTGCAGGGCGCCCGGGTCTCCTTGGGGCTCGCCATTCCGGACCTCACCAATCCGTACTTTCCGGCATTCGCGTCGAGCGTGGTGGAGGTGGCCACCCAGCGGGGCTGGAACGTGGTGGTTGATGATTTTGGCCACGGCAGCGGGAGCGGCCTGGACGCCGTGACCCGACTGGCACCGCAGGTGGATGCCCTCGTCGGTTATCTTGGTGCCTGTTCGAGCGATGCCCAGACATTGATGGGCAGACGCCCAGTGGTGGTGCTCGACTACCCGTCAGGCCGAGCCGCCGGCGGCATCTCCTTTGATTACTCCTTCGGGGCACGAAGCGCTTTGGAACGGCTCAAAGAAGTCGGCTGCCGGCAGATTGCCTATCTTGACTCGGACCAGGAGGGCCCGGCCACCACTCGCGGCTTAGCAGTCGCCGCTGCTGCGGCGGAGTGCGGCATAGAGCTCATCGTCCGGCAGGCCGTGGACTCCGCCGCCGGGGCCCGGGCAGCTGTGCAATCGATGATCGAACGCCACGCCGGGATCGATGGGCTCCTGGTATTCAACGACCTCATGGCGGCCGGGGCCCTAAAGGCCCTGACCGACGTCGGAAAGACAGCCCCGGCGGACTGCGCCGTGATCGGAATGGACGGGATACCTTTGGGCGAGCTGTTGACGCCCGAGCTGACCACGCTGTCCCTTGACCTGCGCGCTGTGGGGCGGGCCGCCGTCGACCTCGTGGACAACCTGCTGACCGGTGTCGTGGAGGCTGGAAGCGAAGAGGCCACGCTGGTCCTCCGGCACAGGCTGGTCCTCCGCCAGTCGGCCTGACCCCCTACTCAAACCCGGCGAAGTCAACTAAGCTCGTCTTTGGGTTCGTGAACGTTCACGTAGTCGTCGCTCGAAGCTCAAACACTGCTTACGACCCTCCGAAAATACCTGAAGCAAGGAAGCCCATGTCAGTCCAATCGCCCTCCGCTGCGACCGGTAGCAGCCAGGAACTCCCCGCAGCTCCGTCCACCGCCGGCCTCGAACTTGGCGCCGAGGGCGCACAGGAGCTGTCCTCGCTGCAGCCTGGTGCAGGCAGCCTGCCTGCGCGTGCTTACTTGCACAGTGATGCTTCCCGATTGTCCCTCAACGGGGAGTGGCAGTTCCGCCTCAGCCCGGGAATCCGAACGGCACCTGACGACGGCTGGCAGGTAGGCCGGGACCTGACCGGATTCGCGGGCCTGCCCGTGCCGTCCTGTTGGTCCATGCACGGCCATGGTGCTCCCGCGTACACAAACGTCCAGTTCCCCTTCGCAGTCGAGCCGCCGTACCCTCCGGAAGCCAACCCAATCGGTGACCATGTTGTGGTCTTCGAAGCCGGGCCCGAGTTCTTCCCGCACGCGCATCTGCGGTTCGACGGCATCGAATCTGCGGGAAAAGTGTGGTTGAACGGAGTGGAGCTCGGTACTACCCGCGGGAGCAGGCTTGCCCACGAATTCGATGTATCCGGAATCCTGGAGGAGGGGAAGAACACCCTGGCCGTGCGCGTGGCCCAGTTCTCGGCCGCCAGTTATGTGGAGGACCAGGACATGTGGTGGCTCCCTGGCATCTTCCGCGACGTCACCCTGCAGGCCCGTCCGTCGGAGGGAATCGACGACGTCTTTGTCCACGCGGACTACGACCAGCACAGCGGCGAGGGCACCCTCCTAGTGGAGGCAAGCCGGGGCGGACAGGCGATTGACGCCGTCGTCCGCGTTCCGGAACTGAACCTCGACCTGCCTGCTGGCACCAAGGTGCGCGTTCCCGCCGTCGCGCCGTGGTCAGCGGAGATGCCCCGGCTCTATGAGGCAACCGTCAGCTCGGCGGGCGAGACCGTGACGCTGCAGCTGGGCTTCCGGAGTATCGCCATCGAGGACGGGCAGTTCAAGGTCAACGGCCGGCGGATTCTGCTGCGCGGGGTCAACCGCCACGAGCACCACCCGCGGCTTGGCCGGGTGGTCCCGCAGGACGTGGTGGAGGCCGAGCTGCGGCTCATGAAGCAGCACAACATCAACGCCATCCGGACGTCCCACTACCCGCCCCACCCGGACTTCCTGGCCCTCGCGGACCAGCTTGGCTTCTATGTTGTGCTTGAGTGCGACCTGGAAACGCACGGCTTTGAGAGCGCCGGCTGGGCTCAAAACCCCAGCGATGACCCCCAATGGGAAACCGCGTTGATGGACCGTATGCGCCGCACGGTTGAGCGCGACAAGAACCACCCGGCGGTGGTCATGTGGTCGCTCGGTAACGAGGCCGGAACGGGCAGGAACCTCGCCGCCATGTCGCGCTGGACTAAGGACCGGGACCCCTCCCGGCCCATCCACTATGAGGGCGACTGGTCCTCGGCGTACGTTGACGTCTACTCCCGGATGTACGCCAGCCAGGCGGAAACAGCCCTGATTGGGCAGGGCATCGAGCCGGCCCTGGAGGACGCAGGGTTGGACGCAGCGCGCCGGGCAATGCCCTTCGTGCTCTGCGAATACGTGCACGCCATGGGCAACGGCCCAGGCGGGATGAGCGAGTACCAGGAGCTTTTCGAAAAATACCCCCGCCTGATGGGCGGCTTCGTGTGGGAATGGCTGGAACATGGCATCACCGTCGCCTCCCCGGACGGTGACGCGCACTACGCCTATGGCGGGGACTTCGGCGAGGAAGTCCACGACGGCAACTTCGTCACCGACGGACTGGTGGACGCGGACCGCAAGCCCAGGCCCGGTCTTTTGGACTTCAAGAAGGTCATCGAACCGCTGCGCATCACCGTAGCCGCCGACTGGTCCGGCTTCACCGTTCGCAATGGCCAGGACTTCGCGGACACTGCCGTCTACAGCTTCCGTTACGTGGTGGAGGCCGACGGCGGCACGCTCGACGCCGGCACGGTGGAAGTAGCGCCGGTGGCACCTCAGTCCGAGGCAGTGGCGGGGCTTCCGGTCAGTGTCGCTTCTATAACCGACGGACGGCCTGCTGTGCTCACCGTGAGCGCGGTCCTCGCCGCTGATTCCGCGTGGGCTTCAGCTGGTCATGAGGTCGCGTGGGGGCAAGCGGTTCGGGGGCTTGGCGCCTCGGTTCAGCCGGCGCCCCTTCAGCCCGTGCAGATTCAAGATGCTGAACTCCAGCTGGGGCCCGTAGTGTTCAGCCGGACCAGCGGCATGCCCACTTCAATAGGCGCGGTCCCCGTGGAGGAAATGGGCCTGACCTTGTGGTGGGCGCCAACCGACAACGACCTCGGCAGGGAATGGGGCGGTGCCGATGAGCGGCCGCTCGCCACGCAGTGGGAAGACGCCAAACTGGATCTCCTCCACGCGCGGTTGCTCGGCATCAGCTCAGCAGCCCACCCTGAGGGCGGGGAAGCCCTGACTGTCCGTACCCGCGTTAGCGCTGCGGACAAGCAGTACGGCGTTTTCGTGGATTACACCTGGACCAGCGACGGCAAATCGGTTGCGCTGCGAACCCAGGTCCGGCCCGATGGCGAGTGGGTCAACCGGGGACGGGACGTGGAATGGGCGCGCATTGGACTGGAGCTCGTGTTGGGTGAAGGGACGGAGACGGTGAGCTGGTTCGGCCAGGGCCCCCACCAGAGCTATCCGGACACGGGGCAGGGAACACGGACGGGCTGGTTTTCAATGGCCCTTGCTGAGATGGACGTGGACTACGTGCGGCCACAGGAGTCCGGCGCCCGGTCCGGCGTCCGCTCGGCCGCCCTCGAGATGGTTGGCAGTACCTTGGAGATTGCCGGTGATCCGTTTGCCTTGACTGTCCGGCCGTACGGCATGAAGGTCCTGGATGCAGCGGCCCACCGCCCCGACCTAAAGGCGGACGGCCGGACTTATCTGTATCTTGACCACGCGCTCCGGGGGGTGGGAACCGCTGCCTGTGGCCCCGGCGTGCTGGAGCAGTATCGCCTGAGGCCCCGGGAAGCCGACTTCACGCTGATCCTCAAGGTCCGAACCGACAGGCCAGCCGGAATGTGAGCCAGTCCATACCGGCGAAAACCGGGGCGCGCGCCCGGTAACCCCGGCGCTGCACCCCCGGAACCGTGTGGTGGCGGGTTTTTTTGGGGGGGGGTGGTGGGGGGTGGGGTTGGATTTGCGGAGGGGCCTGTGGGGGTGTATTGTTTTCTAAGTCGCCGCGAGGGAGACAGCGTTGAGCTGGTTACCGCGGGCGGC
>NZ_JBHVZR010000036.1:1753-5072 GCF_042879835.1 Pseudarthrobacter sp. NPDC058329 | reverse complement strand
AGTTATGTTCCCTGGCAACGGTACCCGGTTCGGGTTTGTTGGTTGGGAACCACATAGTGGACGCAAGCAGTCTTGTTTCTTTGTACCCTTCCCGTGGTGTGAACGTCTTTTGAATCCGTTCACGAGGAGGGGTGTGTGGTGTAAGTTATCGGCCTATTAGTACCGGTCAGCTTCACGAGTCGTTAGTCCTCGCTTCCACATCCGGCCTATCAACCCAGTGGTCTGGCTGGGGGCCTCTCACACACAATGGTGTATGGAAATCTCATCTTGAAGCGAGCTTCCCGCTTAGATGCTTTCAGCGGTTATCCCATCCGAACGTAGCTAATCAGCGGTGCACTTGGCAGTACAACTGACACACCAGAGGTTCGTCCGTCCCGGTCCTCTCGTACTAAGGACAGCCCTTCTCAAATTTCCTGCGCGCGCAGCGGATAGGGACCGAACTGTCTCACGACGTTCTAAACCCAGCTCGCGTACCGCTTTAATGGGCGAACAGCCCAACCCTTGGGACCTACTCCAGCCCCAGGATGCGACGAGCCGACATCGAGGTGCCAAACCATGCCGTCGATATGGACTCTTGGGCAAGATCAGCCTGTTATCCCCGAGGTACCTTTTATCCGTTGAGCGACGGCCATTCCACAATGTACCGCCGGATCACTAGTCCCGACTTTCGTCCCTGCTCGAGATGTCTCTCTCACAGTCAAGCTCCCTTGTGCACTTACACTCGACACCTGATTGCCAACCAGGCTGAGGGAACCTTTGGGCGCCTCCGTTACTTTTTAGGAGGCAACCGCCCCAGTTAAACTACCCATCAGGCACTGTCCCTGACCCGGATTACGGGCCGAAGTTAGATGTCCAAAGTGACCAGAGTGGTATTTCAACGATGACTCCACCCGAACTGGCGTCCGGGCTTCAACGTCTCCCACCTATCCTACACAAGCCACTCCGAACACCAATACCAAACTATAGTAAAGGTCTCGGGGTCTTTCCGTCCTGCTGCGCGTAACGAGCATCTTTACTCGTACTGCAATTTCGCCGAGTTTATGGTTGAGACAGCGGGGAAGTCGTTACTCCATTCGTGCAGGTCGGAACTTACCCGACAAGGAATTTCGCTACCTTAGGATGGTTATAGTTACCACCGCCGTTTACTGGGGCTTAAATTCTCAGCTTCGCCTTGCGGCTAACCGGTCCTCTTAACCTTCCAGCACCGGGCAGGAGTCAGTCCGTATACATCGTCTTGCGACTTCGCACGGACCTGTGTTTTTAGTAAACAGTCGCTTCCCCCTGGTCTCTGCGGCCCCGATCCCCTCCCACCAGCAAGTGGTGTTCAAGGTTGGGGCCCCCCTTCTCCCGAAGTTACGGGGGCATTTTGCCGAGTTCCTTAACCATAATTCTCTCGATCGCCTTAGTATTCTCTACCTGATCACCTGTGTCGGTTTGGGGTACGGGCGGCTAAAACCTCGCGTCGATGCTTTTCTCGGCAGCATAGGATCACCAAATCCCCCCAAACGGGGGTCCCATCAGATCTCAGGCATCATGAACAGCGGATTTGCCTACCGTTCGCCCTACATCCTTAGACCGGGACAACCATCGCCCGGCTTGGCTACCTTCCTGCGTCACACCTGTTAATACGCTTGCCTCCCAGGATCAGGTCCTGCGCTCCACCAAAACCCTCACACCACAAGGGTGATCGGGCAGGTCTCGGGCAGTTAGTATCCCCTGTTCAACATGGACGGTTTTTCGCCGGTACGGGAATATCAACCCGTTGTCCATCGACTACGCCTGTCGGCCTCGCCTTAGGTCCCGACTTACCCAGGGCAGATTAGCTTGACCCTGGAACCCTTGATCATTCGGCGGACGGGTTTCTCACCCGTCTTTCGCTACTCATGCCTGCATTCTCACTCGTGTAGGCTCCACCGCTGGTTTACACCGCGACTTCACTGCCCACACGACGCTCCCCTACCCATCCAGACGCCTGAACCACAAGGGCTTAGCTAATATCTGAATGCCACAACTTCGGCGGTGTACTTGAGCCCCGCTACATTGTCGGCGCGGAATCACTTGACCAGTGAGCTATTACGCACTCTTTTAAGGATGGCTGCTTCTAAGCCAACCTCCTGGTTGTCTTCGCAACTCCACATCCTTTCCCACTTAGCACACGCTTAGGGGCCTTAGTTGGTGGTCTGGGCTGTTTCCCTCTCGACTATGAAGCTTATCCCCCACAGTCTCACTGCTGCGCTCTCACTTACCGGCATTCGGAGTTTGGCTGACGTCAGTAACCTTGTAGGGCCCATTAGCCATCCAGTAGCTCTACCTCCGGTAAGAAACACGCAACGCTGCACCTAAATGCATTTCGGGGAGAACCAGCTATCACGAAGTTTGATTGGCCTTTCACCCCTACCCACAGCTCATCCCCTCCATTTTCAACTGAAGTGGGTTCGGTCCTCCACGACGTCTTACCGTCGCTTCAACCTGGCCATGGGTAGATCACTTCGCTTCGGGTCTAGATCACGCCACTGCAACGCCCTATTCAGACTCGCTTTCGCTACGGCTTCCCCACACGGGTTAACCTCGCGACGTAACACTAACTCGCAGGCTCATTCTTCAAAAGGCACGCCGTCACAGCTACAAGGCTGCTCCGACGGATTGTAAGCACACGGTTTCAGGTACTGTTTCACTCCCCTCCCGGGGTACTTTTCACCTTTCCCTCACGGTACTGGTCCGCTATCGGTCATTAGGGAGTATTTAGGCTTATCAGGTGGTCCTGACAGATTCACACGGGATTTCTCGGGCCCCGTGCTACTTGGGATACTCATCCGGGCGGTACACAACATTTCGGTTACGGGGCTCACACCCTCTCTGGCCGGCCTTTCAAGACCGTTCACCTATGCCTGCACATCACACCCCACTGCCCCGGCAGAGACAGTACGGAAAGTCCCACAACCCCGACCATGCAACGCCCGCCGGCTATCACACATGGAACGGTTTAGCCTGATCCGCGTTCGCTCGCCACTACTAACGGAATCACTATTGTTTTCTCTTCCTGCGGGTACTGAGATGTTTCACTTCCCCGCGTTCCCTCCACGCACCCTATGTGTTCAGATGCGGGTCACCAGGTCACTCGCGCCCCTGGCGGGGTTTCCCCATTCGGACACCCTGGGATCACAGTCCGGTTATCGACTCCCCCAGGCTTATCGCAGATTCCTACGTCCTTCTTCGGCTCCTAATGCCAAGGCATCCACCGTGTGCTCTTAAAAACTTGACCACAAAAGATCAAAAACGCTAATTTTCGAGAGAACCACGAAAACCAACCACACCCAAC
>NZ_JBHVZR010000036.1:0-1656 GCF_042879835.1 Pseudarthrobacter sp. NPDC058329 | reverse complement strand
ACTGTAGGTGCTCCTTAGAAAGGAGGTGATCCAGCCGCACCTTCCGGTACGGCTACCTTGTTACGACTTAGTCCCAATCGCCAGTCCCACCTTCGACAGCTCCCTCCCACAAGGGGTTAGGCCACCGGCTTCGGGTGTTACCAACTTTCGTGACTTGACGGGCGGTGTGTACAAGGCCCGGGAACGTATTCACCGCAGCGTTGCTGATCTGCGATTACTAGCGACTCCGACTTCATGGGGTCGAGTTGCAGACCCCAATCCGAACTGAGACCGGCTTTTTGGGATTAGCTCCACCTCACAGTATCGCAACCCTTTGTACCGGCCATTGTAGCATGCGTGAAGCCCAAGACATAAGGGGCATGATGATTTGACGTCGTCCCCACCTTCCTCCGAGTTGACCCCGGCAGTCTCCTATGAGTCCCCACCATCACGTGCTGGCAACATAGAACGAGGGTTGCGCTCGTTGCGGGACTTAACCCAACATCTCACGACACGAGCTGACGACAACCATGCACCACCTGTAAACCGACCGCAAGCGGGGCACCTGTTTCCAGGTCTTTCCGGTTCATGTCAAGCCTTGGTAAGGTTCTTCGCGTTGCATCGAATTAATCCGCATGCTCCGCCGCTTGTGCGGGCCCCCGTCAATTCCTTTGAGTTTTAGCCTTGCGGCCGTACTCCCCAGGCGGGGCACTTAATGCGTTAGCTACGGCGCGGAAAACGTGGAATGTCCCCCACACCTAGTGCCCAACGTTTACGGCATGGACTACCAGGGTATCTAATCCTGTTCGCTCCCCATGCTTTCGCTCCTCAGCGTCAGTTAATGCCCAGAGACCTGCCTTCGCCATCGGTGTTCCTCCTGATATCTGCGCATTTCACCGCTACACCAGGAATTCCAGTCTCCCCTACATCACTCTAGTCTGCCCGTACCCACCGCAGATCCGGAGTTGAGCCCCGGACTTTCACGGCAGACGCGACAAACCGCCTACGAGCTCTTTACGCCCAATAATTCCGGATAACGCTTGCGCCCTACGTATTACCGCGGCTGCTGGCACGTAGTTAGCCGGCGCTTCTTCTGCAGGTACCGTCACTTTCGCTTCTTCCCTACTGAAAGAGGTTTACAACCCGAAGGCCGTCATCCCTCACGCGGCGTCGCTGCATCAGGCTTGCGCCCATTGTGCAATATTCCCCACTGCTGCCTCCCGTAGGAGTCTGGGCCGTGTCTCAGTCCCAGTGTGGCCGGTCACCCTCTCAGGCCGGCTACCCGTCGTCGCCTTGGTAAGCCATTACCTCACCAACAAGCTGATAGGCCGCGAGTCCATCCAAAACCACAAAAAGCTTTCCACCCCCCACCATGCGATGAGGAGTCATATCCGGTATTAGACCCAGTTTCCCAGGCTTATCCCAGAGTTAAGGGCAGGTTACTCACGTGTTACTCACCCGTTCGCCACTAATCCCCGGTGCAAGCACCGGATCATCGTTCGACTTGCATGTGTTAAGCACGCCGCCAGCGTTCATCCTGAGCCAGGATCAAACTCTCCGTTGAAGTAAAACAAAAACAGAAACCACCCAGCCACCACGGGAAAACGCGGCAACCAGACAGCAAAAATTTGAAACCAGCTGTAAAAACCAGACCACCCACAGGGGCGGGCAATCCAG
>NZ_JBHVZR010000035.1:0-5355 GCF_042879835.1 Pseudarthrobacter sp. NPDC058329 | reverse complement strand
ACCAAAGCAGCAACAACAGCACCAAAAGCCGTACCAGCAACAACCCTCTTATGCCGCCTCTTCAGCCCAAGCTTCCCCAGCACACTTCTCACAGCTTCAGATGTCCTTCAAGATTTCGATGTCCCCCGGCAGGCCTGAGACGGGGCCGGCACGCGCAACAGCCTACCGATTGTCCCCCGGGCGGGCGATGGGTAGCTCTGCCCGCCTTCGGCGTCCCGCCAGCTATGGTGTCGCCCCTACCGGGAAGGTGCAGGCGGGAACGCCGCTCTGCCCCGGGGCGCCGATGGAGGTGTGCGTGGAATTGATCCAGCGCGTGGCGTTCGGTGAACCGCGCATGATGTAGTACCACTGTCCGTCGCCGCCGTAGGTGGTGCCGTGCGGCTTCCAGCACATCACGGTGAAGGAGTCCATGTGGGACATCCAGGGCCGGTCGTAGCCACCCTTGCCGTCGCAGGTGTGGGCCACGGGGTCGTAGGACGTAGGTCCGGGCAGGTCCGTACAGCTGCGGTCCATGCCGGTGTTAAGGCGGGTGGCCCAACTGGTCTTCTGCGCGCCGGACTGTGCGGTGGCACTCGCGATGGGCCCGCCGGTGCCGCGGGAGTTGACCGACTGGACCTCGATCGTATGCCGCTCGCTGAAGCCACCGGTGTTGATGGTGCGGCTGCCTGAGGCTGCCACCCGTTCCCAGCCTCCGCCGTCGATCCTGATCTGGGTGTGGGCGATGTCCCAGCTCCCGGCGGGCGCGGACGCCCAGCTCAAGGTCAGGTTCTTCTGGTTTTCCGCGCCGTTCTGCCCGGACGCTGAGGGTGTGCCGGGCCAGCCGTAGGGGTTGGCGGTCGCCGGGGCGCTGGCGTCGGAGCTGGGCGCGACGGCGGAATGGGCGGTGACCGTGATGGAGGTTGCGGTCCCATTGGTGAAGCCGCCCACTGTTTGCCCCTGCGTGATGGGTCCTGTCTGGCCGGTGCTGGCGCGGTAGGAGTAGCTGACCTCTCCATAAGCTGAACCGTTGCGCTCCGCCGCGGTGAGTTCGTTGAAGTTTATGGTCACCTGCCGGCCGGCGCCGCCGGTGTTGGCCTCCGCAACGCTGACTCCGGACACCTGGCTGAGCTTTCCGGTGGCGCGCCGCGGTGCGGAGGGCGCACTAACGGCGCCCTTGCCCGCTTTGTTTTCTGCTTGGACAGTGAAGGTATAAGAGGCTTCGGAGTTGTTGGCGGAGAAGTTGGCCGTCCGTACCGTTCCGGCAACCTGCTGGGTTTGCGGGGAACCGCCGCCGCCGCTCATGGTGACGTAGTAGTTCCTGATGGCATCGCCGTTGGTATTCGGCTCCGTCCAGTTGACCTTCAGCTGGTTGGACGTCCCCACCGCTGAGGCCACCGACGTTGTGGGAGCAGCCGGGGCGGCAGGTACGCCGGCAGGATTGTCCTCGGCAGAGTACTGGCCCCAGTCGGAGGGACCAAGTTCGTTGACGGCCTGGGCACGGACCTTGTAGCGCACGCCGTTCGTAAGGCCCGTCCAGGTGTGGGTCAGGCCGGTCACGCCGTTTTTCACGGCAATCCCGCTGGCCGGCGGCGGGGAGATCTCCAGGTTGTAGCTCTTCACCGCGGAGCCCTCGGTCTTGGCCGCAGGCCAGTTGATCACCATGTCCTTGTCCCCGGCCTTGACCGTGGGAGCCTCCGGCGGAGAGGGCTTCTCATCCGGCCTGATCTCGTTGGAAGACTGCGACGGCGACGACTCCCCCACCTCGTTGGTGGCGGTGACGGTGAAGACGTACTTGACGTCGTTGGTCAGCCCGCTGAGGGTGCACGTTGTGGTGGGGCAGTCCTGGCTGAACCCGTTGGAGCGCACTGTGTACTTGCTGATTGCCGCGCCGTTGTCCGAAGGCGGAGTCCATTTGAGCACGGCGGTGCGGCTGCGAACGTCCGTCGCCGTGGGTGCCGAGGGTGCGTCCGGCTTGTCCCGGACGGTGATGCGGACACGTCCGTCGGTCTGCCGCGAGACGTCGTCGGTCTTGTCCATCACGGTGTAGCGGACCACCATCACGCCCTTGGAGCCGTCGGCCGGAGTGACCGTGATGGAGTCTCCGGCCACCACCGGCTGGCCGGCGGCGGAGCCGGTCTCCACTGTGGCGGCGACAATCCGCAGCGGGGTGTCGCTGAAGGGGTTGAAATCGTTGGCAAGGACGTTGATGGTCTCGGTCCGGCCGGCGTTGGCCTTCTCGATCACGTCCTCGTTTGCCACAGGCATAGGCCTGTTGGACGCCACGACAGCTGCCGTGACCGTGGCCCGGGCAGGCTCGGAGCGGCCGTCCGTGACCTTCACCGGGATGCTTCCCTTCCAGCCCGCACCCCTGCTGGAGTCCGCGGAAACCCTGAGTGTCGCGCCGTCCAGGGTGGCGTTGAAGCCTTCCGGGAGCGTTCCGTCCAGCTCAAACTTGAGCTTCTCCTGGTCTCCGGCGTCCACGTCCTTGGCCAGGTTGCCCAGGTCAAGGCTGACGGACTCAGCCTTGGGCACGTCCAGGGAGGTCCCGCTGAATTCGGGCGGGTGGTTCGCGTTCGGATCGGGGATGACCTTGGTGATGATGCTGAGGGTGGACTTGAGGCCCTGCGGGTCGTCCGGGCCGGTACCGTCGGTCACTTCGAACGTGACAGAGCCCGGGCCCACGTACTCCTTGAGCGCTGCGTAGCGCAGTTCGCTGCCGCTGCCGTTGGCGGGCACCACGTTCTGCGGATCGGCCCCCTGCACCCGGACTTTATCCACCTGGGTGATCCGCGGCGTGCGGCCCTCACGGACGCGGACGTACTCCTGCAGGTCCAGGGTGACCTCTCTACCGGCCATCACTTCGACCACGTCCGAGCTTGCCAGCGTGGGGTGCTGTTCCCCTTGGCCGGGAACCCAGATGACCGCCGTCGCGCTTTGTCCATCGATGTCGGTGACGGTGTAGGGCACCAGCTGGTCCTGCGGGGTGAGGGTCACCACCACGTTTCCCTCACCGCCGGCACGGGCGTTCGGGTTACCGTCCGGGAGGCTGATTTTGAGATCGGCTGCCACACCGTCGGGATCGGAATCATTCTTCAGGACCGGGACGTCCACGGCGGACTTGCCGAGGGTCTCGGCCGGGGTGACAACATCGTCTTTGGCAACGGGCAGCTTCAGGGCGGCGTCCGGGCTCACGCTGACACGGATCACAGCGCCGCCCTGGGCTTTTTTGTCGTCCTGGATTTTGTAGGCAACGCTTTCGTTGCCGGCCGCGGCGGGCGCAGTGAGCAGTACCTTGCCGCCGTCAACTGCTTCGACGGCGAGTTCGGGGCGGGCTTCGAAGCCGTTGGATACGAGGGAGATCGGGTCCCCGTCGGGGTCCGAGTCGTTGACCAGGGCGTCGACGGCGATCTTGCGGCCGGGCCGGACGTCCACGGCGTCATCAAGGGCGATGGGTTTCTGGTTGTTTGCTTCCTGAGGTGCGATGCCAACAATCACGGTGCCGGTGTTCTCGGCGCCGATCCGGTCGCGGACCCGGTAGCTGAAGGTGTCGGTTCCCGCGGCGTCGCCGGCGGCGGTGAATTCGAGGTAGCCGTCCTTGACCACGGCGGTCCCCATTGACGGAGCCTTATCCACGCCGGTCAGCTGGACCGAATCGCCGTCAGTATCCACGCCGTCGAGCGGGACCGGGATGCGTACCGTCATGCCGGCCACCACGCGGGCTGTGAGGTTACGGGGTTCGGGGCGGGTGTTGCGCTCGTCGTCGCGGGCCCGGATGCGGATGGCCACCTGCTGGGAGTCGGACTGGCCGGAGGCGTTGGTTACTTTGTAGATCGCGTACACGGTCTTTGGGACGTCCCCGGCGATAAAGCGGAGCACGCCACCGGAGGTGAAGGTGCGGCCGTCGGCGGCGTCGGGCTGCTGGGCCAGTACGGGTTCCAAGGTTAGTGCGCCGCCGTTGGGGTCGGTGTCGTTTTCCAGGACGGGAATGGTCACAACGTCCCCGGCGCGCACCGTTGCCTCGTCCGGTTTGGCTTCCGGCGCCTGGAGTTTGGAGGGCGCGGGAACCACCAGGACGGCGATCTCCCCGCTGGCGGAGGACTTTCCGTTGGAAATTGTGTACTTCACGCTGAGCTGGCCTTCGGCCCTGATGTCGGTGATCCTGACAACGGAGTGGTCCAGCACGGAAACACTCACCGGCAGACCGTCGGCCGCCGTCACGGACTGCACCACAAGCACGCCGCCGGAGGGGTCGGAGTCATTGCCAAGGACGTCCACCAGCACGCTGCCGCCGCTGGGAAGCAGAGCGGTGTCCCGGACGGCCACCGGTGCACCGTCGCCCCCGCTGGGCACAACGTCCACGCGGACCAGCTGCTGGGCGCTGGCCGGACCGTTCGTCACGAGGTAGGTCACATAATGCGCGCCCTCGGCGGCGGAGTTGAAGGTGAAGGTCTGCTGGTCAGCGCCCATCGTGGCGATCGAATTGCCGTCGGGGGTGACCTGGGCGAGCCTAAGCGCGCCGCCCTGGGGATCCGAATCGTTCTTCAGCGGGGCGATTACGGTGTCCACCCCGGCGACGGCGACGAGGTGGTCCGCGTTGGCTATCGGCGGCAGCGCACCCGGTGCCCGGACGTCGACGGTGACCTTGCCTTCGGCTGTGGAGCGTCCGTCCGAGACGGTTACGGTGACTGTTTTGCGGGCCGGTTCCGTGCCGGCGTCCTGGAAGCTGAGCAGACCGTCCGGCCGGACCTTGACCTGGTCGCGGGGATCGCTGCTGGCGGCACCGACCACGAAGAGGTCGTCGCCGTCGGGGTCGATCCAGTCCGGAAGGATGTTCTGGCTGACGATCTTGCCGGACTGGACCACCAGGATGGTGTTGCGGTTGGGCTTCTGCCTCGGGGGTGAATTCTCCCCCGGCGGCACGATGTTCAGCGTGACGTCGGCCGTAGCGGAAAGCCCCCGCCCGTCGTCGACCGTGTACTTGAACGTCTCGGCGCCGGTCGAGTCCGCCCCGACGCTGACCTGGAACCCCGTGGCGCCGTAGATGGGCGCAAGCAGCCCGGATTTCAGCGGGTCGGGGGTGCGCACGGTGAGGATGTCGCCGTCGGGGTCGGTGTCGTTGTCCAGCACGGGAAGAATGGTGGTTTTTCCGGCGCGCACCCCGAAGGTGTCCGGTTTGGCCACAGGCGGGCTGTTGGGTTTGGTGCGGTCCGGCAGGACGGTCTGCTGTACCTCGTCCGCGGAGTCCTTGTCAGCGTCGTCGGAGGTCTGCTGCGGCGGAATCACGTCGTCCCAGTTGTTGACGAGCTGCATGTTCTGGTTGACCAGCCACACGTTCCCGGAATTCACGTCATTGAGGACCACCAGGTCCCGGTTCAC
>NZ_JBHVZR010000034.1:0-10106 GCF_042879835.1 Pseudarthrobacter sp. NPDC058329 | reverse complement strand
TCCCCCAAAATCCCGTTTTTTTGGGCCCACCCCCCCCCACACGTCACCCCCCCGCCCCCCCCCCCCGCTGGGGCCCCCCCGCCTTGGGGCGGCCCCACAACGGCACCGGCCCGTTGCACCCGGCAGGGCGTTGCCCGCAAAGATGGGAGGATAAAGGCGTGGCCCAACCCTCTTTCGCTTCCCGTGCCTACCGGGACGACGCCGTCGTGCTCCGTACGCATAAGCTGGGTGAAGCGGACCGCATCATCACGCTGCTGACCAAGCACCACGGTCAGGTCCGGGCTGTTGCCAAAGGAGTCCGGCGTACCAGCAGCCGGTTCGGTGCCCGCCTTGAACCCTTTATGGTTGCGGATCTGCAGCTGGTGTCCGGAAAGACGCTGGACATCGTCACCCAGGCCGTGGCCAAAGGGGCCTACGGCGGAAGCATCGCCGCAGACTATGGCCGCTACACCGTAGCCGCCGCCATGACCGAGACCGCGGAAAAGCTCACGGACGTTGACGGCGAGTCCGGAACCGCGCAATACAACCTGCTGGTCGGCGCCCTTGCGTCGCTGAGCCGGAACGAACATGCCGCCGGGCTGATCCTGGATTCCTACCTGCTGCGGGCACTCGCCACCGGCGGCTGGGCGCCCAGCTTCACCGACTGCGCCCGCTGCGGACAGCCCGGACCGCACAGTGCGTTTTCCGCACCGGTAGGCGGCATGGTCTGCGCCGGGTGCAGGCCGCCGGGATCGCCGGCGCCGGCGCCGGAAACAGTGGTCCTGCTCGCAGCACTGCTGACGGGAGACTGGCCCAAAGCCGACGGTTCCCTTCCCGTGCACCGCAAGGAAGCCGCCGGCCTGGTGGCCGCGTACCTGCAATGGCATCTTGAACGAGTACTGAAGTCCCTCAAACATGTGGAGCGCAGCTGACAGTGGCCCTGGGAAAAAAGAACAACGCACCCCGAAAGCGGAGCCATCCCGTGGTTGCTCCGTACCCGCACTCCTCAGGCGCAGTGGCGCCGTCAATCCCCGCTGAATTTATCCCCCGGCACGTCGCCATTGTGATGGACGGCAACGGCCGATGGGCCAACCAGCGCGGACTGCCGAGGATTGAAGGCCACAAGGCCGGGGAGCCCGCGCTCCTGGATGTTATGGCGGGGGCCATCGAGTTGGGCATTGAGTACGTCAGTGTCTACGCGTTCTCCACCGAGAACTGGCGCCGCTCCCCGGAGGAAGTGCGCTTCCTGATGGGTTTTAACAAAGACGTGCTGCGGAGGCAGCGGAACCAGCTGGACGAGTGGGGCGTGCGCATCCGCTGGTCCGGCCGCCGGCCGCGGCTCTGGGGCTCGGTGATCCGGGAACTCGAAGAGGCCGAACAGTTTACCGCCGGCAACAGCACCTGCACGTTGACCATGTGTGTTAATTACGGCGGCCGGGCAGAGATCACGGATGCCGTCACCGCGATTGCCGCCGAAGTCGCGGCCGGCAGGCTCAAGCCCGGCTCCATCAACGAGCGGACCATCCAGAAGTTCCTTGATGAACCCGACCTGCCGGACGTTGACCTTTTCCTCCGCAGTTCGGGGGAGCAGCGGCTCTCCAACTTCCTGCTCTGGCAGTCCGCCTATGCCGAGTTCGTGTTTATGGACACCCTGTGGCCTGACGTGGACCGCCGGACGCTGTGGGCGGCGGTGGAAGAGTACGCCCGGCGGGACCGCCGGTACGGCGGTGCGGTGGACGCCGCCAAGCCGATGGACGGGGCGGGCCAGGCGCAGTAGCCCCTGTGCCAGGACCGCCCTTTCAGGGCTTTTGCGGACCCTCCCCGTTCGCTTGGCCTCCGTATGCGCGGAGCCAACGTGACAGCCGCTCGTAGGCGTCGGCGCGCACGGAGGCAGGGGAGAGGAACACATCGTGGAGGGCACCCTCGATCCGTTCCACCGTCACTGTCCGGCCGAGGGTGAGGGCCCGGGCAGCAATAACGTTGACATCAAGCACGGCGTCCGTCCGCCGCATCTCCTCGGACCAGAAGAGCCCGTTCGCGCTTCCCCGGGACAGCAGCACCAGGACGGGAACGTCGATGTTGAGGCCGCGTGCCACTTTGGTGTGGCCGGCGAGTACCGCGCTGAGCCAGCCGGCGCGCACGGGAAACGCCATGGGTGGACGGTACCGGTCGTCCAGCGCCCATTCGCCGTCCGCAGAACTGCTGATGGTGCGCCAGTAGAAACCCCGCTCCGGAAGCCTCAATACAGCCTCCGGCCGGAAGCGGGCCACCGGTCCCACCATGCTTGAGGCCGCGCGCCGGACCAGTGCGCTTCCATGCATCTCCAGCCATGGGCTGTTGAGGATGAGTTGGGACACCGCTCCGGGATGCCCGCTGGCCCACAGCGCCGCCACCAGCCCTCCTGTTGAATGCCCCATCAGCGTCAGCGCGGACGTAGCACCCTCCTGGCGGATCAAGCGGGACGCCATGTCAATCTCGGCATCGTAGTCGGCGAGATTCGAGACGTAGCCGCCCGGCGACTCCGGACGCAGGCTCCGCCCGTGGTTGTGCATGTCCAGGGCATAGAAGTCGTAACCGGCCGAGGACCAGAAACGCGCCAGGTCCACGTTGAAGAAATAGTCACTCCAACCGTGCAGGAAGAGGACCGCCCGGCGGTGCTCCGGCGGGGCGGGAACGTGAGTTGCGGGAGGCCGGAAGCGGACCAGTGTGGCAGTACGCTCCACACCGTCGACTCCGGCGGCGGCGAAGGCGTGGGACTCGAACTCCTCGCCCAGGATGTCCTGCTGCCACTCCATGGCAATATGCTATTCCGCTATCACAACAGTCTGCGTCATTTTGGCTTGCGGCCGTTTTGGTAAGGGCCTGCCGAGACGGAAGACTGGAGGCATGCGTGTTTATCCCACTTTCTTCCGGCTGGCCTTTTCATGGATGGACGCCGAGCGCGCCCACAAGATCGGCTTCAAAGCCATCAGGTTGGCACACCGTTCAGGTGCGGGGAGGGTCCTGGAGAAACTGACGGCACCCGCACCGGCGCTTCGGACAACGGCCTTCGGCCTGACCTTCCCCTCGCCGTTCGGTCTTGCGGCCGGCTTCGACAAGGAAGGCCACGGCATTGAGGCGCTCAGCCAGCTCGGGTTCGGCCACGTCGAAGTGGGCACCATTACCGGGCAGGCGCAGCCGGGAAACGAACAGCCGCGGCTCTTCCGCCTGGTGCAGGACCGTGCCGTCATCAACAGGATGGGATTCAATAACGACGGCGCCGCCGCCGTCGCCCCCCGCCTCAAGGCAGCCCGGGCCGGACTTCAGCGCAGGCACCCTACGGTGCGTCCCGTTATCGGTGTCAACATCGGCAAAACGAAGGTCGTTGAACTGGCGGATGCCGTGGAGGACTACCTGGTGAGTGCACGCAGCCTGGCGCCGGCCGCTGACTACCTCGTGGTCAATGTCAGTTCTCCCAACACACCAGGACTCCGGCTGTTGCAGGACGTGGAAAGCCTCCGGCCGCTGCTGACCGCCGTCGGCAAGGAAGCTGACCGGGCGGCAGGCCGCCACGTTCCGCTGCTGGTAAAAATCGCCCCGGACCTAAGCGACGAGGACATTGACGACGTCGCCCGCCTCGCCCTGGACCTGAGGCTGGACGGCATCATTGCCACCAACACCACCATCGCCCGGACGGGGCTCGCTACCCCGGCGGAGCAGGTGGAAAAGTGCGGTGCGGGCGGGCTCTCCGGTGCTCCGCTCAAGCAGCGCTCACTCGAAGTGCTGCGCAGGCTTAAGGGCGTCACCGGTGATGCCCTCACCCTGGTGGCCGTAGGTGGCGTGGAAACTGCGCAGGACGTCCAGGACCGGCTGGATGCCGGGGCAACGCTGGTGCAGGGCTACACGGCATTTCTCTACGAGGGGCCATTCTGGGCCTCCCATATCAACCGGCAGCTGGCGAAGAACCGGCGTGCCTAGGGCCCGGACGCGCTGAAGCGCCGGCTGCCTGCCAGGCGCCGGAAGCCTCAACCCGGATACAACAAAACCCCAGCGGAAATCCGCCGGGGTTTTGTTGTTTGTTGAAGGGGGACGCAGGAGGAAAAGTCAGGCCGGGTACTGTCCGCGCTTGACCTGTGGCTTGGGCAGCCGCAGCTTGCGGAACTGCAGGGAGCGCATGGAGCCGTACCAGACCGTGCCGCGTTCCACTTCGCCGAACTTTTCGGTCAGCCGCTTGCGGAGCTTGCGGGACAGGATAAACACGTCAACGAAGACGGCCAGGAACATCACCCAAAAACCGCCGAGGACATAAATCATCAGGTCACTGGACGCCGGCACCAGCAAGGACACCAGGACAAATACCAGGGCACCGAACATCAGGTATTCCCCGAGGCTGAACCGGGCGTCCACATAGTCGCGGGTGAACCGCTTCTGCGGGCCCTTGTCGCGCAGCGGCAGGAACTTCTCGTCGCCGGTGTCCAGCGCCTGGCGCATCTTGAGCCGTTGGTCCTGGATGACCTGGCGCTCGGCAGCCTTCGACGCTTTGCGGTCCTCCGGCACCAATGGGCGCCTGCGCGCAGCCTCCTGGGCCTTACGCGTTGGAGTGGGGGCTCCCTTGCCGGCTATGCCGTTCTGCCGGGCCGCAGCTTCCGCAGCGCGCTGGTCTGATATTTCCTGCGCCGAGGGCGCTTCCTTTTTACGTCCGAACACCTGACAAGAATACCTTGCGGGACGGCACGGCCCTCCTGCCCGAGTCCAGGGCTGCCACGGTGTTGAATGTGACGGGGGTAATGTTTTTTTCATGACTTCACCTGCAACGGCTGCCCCCGACAACATTGATGGCCCCACACTTCCGGGTGCCAACTCCAACCCCGGCACGGAAGACCTCCGGGCCGCCGTCGACCGCTCCTTTGACACAACCCTGGCCCGCCTTAAGGAACTGGTCGCGATTCCGGGGATCGCCTGGCCGAGCTTTGACCGGTCACCGCTTGAGCGCAGCGCCGGCGCCGTGGCAGAACTGCTCCGCGCCGCTGGTCTCCAGGAAGTGCAGATCCTCGGCTGCGACAAGCCGGACGGCACCCCCGGCGGCCCCGCCGTCGTCGCCCGCCGGCCGGCAGCACAAGGCAAGCAGACCATCCTCCTGTACGCGCACCACGACGTCCAGCCCGCGGGCGATGAAGCTCTGTGGGAGACAGCACCGTTTACCGCTGTTGAGAAGGACGGGCGTCTTTACGGCCGCGGCGCCGCCGATGACAAGGCGGGCATCATGGCCCACATCGCTGCCTATGCAGCAGTCTCCGAGGTTCTGGGGGCCGGCCTGGGCCTCGGCGTGACGTTCTTTTTCGAGGGCGAAGAGGAAGCAGGTTCTCCAACCTTCCGGCCTTTCCTTGAGGCACACCGGGAATTGCTGCGCGCCGATGTCATCGTCGTCGCCGATTCAAGCAACTGGAAGGTGGGCGTTCCGGCCCTGACAACCAGCCTCCGCGGGCTGGTGGACGGGACCATCGAAGTCCAGGTCCTGGAGCACGCGGTCCACTCAGGGATGTTCGGGGGGCCGGTGCTGGACGCCCCCACCTTGCTGTCACGCCTGATCGCCACCCTCCATGACGACGACGGGAATGTCGCCATCCAGGGGCTCGTCGCCTTCGACAACGCGGCGGTGGAGTTCCCGGAGGCGGACTACCGCGCGGATGCGTCAGTGCTCGACGGCGTCCGCCTCGCCGGCTCGGGCAGCATCGCCTCCCGGCTTTGGACCAAGCCGGCGCTGTCCATTATCGGTTTCGACGCGCCTGCCGTGGACGTCGCCTCGAATACGCTGCTGCCCCGGGCCAGGGCCAAGTTCAGCCTGCGACTCGCACCGGGGCAGGTCCCCGAAGAAGCGATGGAGGCGGTCCGCAGGCATGTGGAGGCTCACGCTCCCTTCGGTGCCAGAGTCACATTCACGCCGGGGGAGAGCGGTAATCCCTTCCAGACGGACACGTCTTCGGCCGCGGCCGGGCTGGCGATGTGGGCCTTGGGTGAGGCGTGGGGCGTCCAGGCAGTGGAGACAGGAATCGGCGGTTCCATCCCGTTTATCGCCGACCTCACGGAGCTGTACCCGGACGTCCAGATCCTGGTGACGGGTGTCGAAGACCCCGACTCCAGGGCACACAGTGCCAACGAGTCACTGCACCTCGGGGATTTTCGGAAGGCCATCCTCGCGGAAGCATTGTTGCTCTCCCGCTTGAACGACGGGTTGTAGGACCAGGGGTTGTCCTCAAGGCCGTCCCTGAAGCTGCCATTGGAAGACGTCCGCGGGAACAAGGACGGGCCTTGAGTGGTTACGTCAGGAGTTAGAGCTATAGCTGCGCCACGCGTAGCATGTAGCTATAGCCCATACCGTATCCGTAGGGGCAGGCACCGCTGGAGCGGGGCCGCCAGACCGTCCTAAGAAGGTAGGCCAATGAGCACCGCAACCAATGAGAACAGCACCCAGACCACCAGCGCGCCCAGTGAAGAACTGCCCGTCCACGAGGTCAACCTGACCGACGTCGCAGCCGGCAAGGTCCGCAGTCTTCTCGAGCAGGAAGGCCGCACGGATTTGCGGCTCCGGGTTGCTGTGCAGCCCGGCGGCTGCTCAGGACTGATCTACCAGCTCTACTTCGACGAGAGGCTTCTGGACGGGGACGCCGTCCGGGACTACGACGGCGTCGAAGTAGTTGTGGACAAGATGAGCGTTCCGTACCTCAGCGGTGCCAGCATCGACTTCGAGGACACCATCTCGAAGCAGGGCTTCACCATCGACAACCCCAACGCCGGTGGCTCCTGCGCCTGTGGAGACTCCTTCCACTAAGCCGGTTGTTTCGCCCGATGCCGGCGCCGCGCCTCCTGCCGTTCAAAACGGTTGGAGGCACGGCGCCGACATGTGGGCGAAACGCCCGGGGGAGCGGTAAGCTCTACACCGAGTAGTAAAACTTTTAGTGTGCCCGGGGCGCCGATGGCTGCCCGGAAAACAGCAACAAGTAGGAAGGGCCGTCTGTGAGTTCGCAGAACCGAACCGGCAGCCGACGCAAAACGATCACCACGATCACAAGCTTGGCAATTGCCGGCGCGTTGGTTTTGACCGGATGTTCGCCAGAGGTAGAGAAGGGGTGGCTGCCCACAGAACGTGGCACCACCAGCAACAGCGACCGCATCATGGACCTCTGGGTCAACTCATGGATTGCAGCCCTTGCTGTAGGCATCATTACCTGGGGCCTGATCGTCTGGTGCCTCGTGGCCTACCGGCGCCGTAAGGGCACCGTTGGGTTCCCGCGGCAGACCAGCTTCAACCTCCCCCTGGAAGTCTTTTACCTGACGATCCCGCTGTTTATGGTGTTGGTGTTCTTCTACTTCACCGACCGTGACCAGCAGGCCATCGATGACCGTTCGCAGCCCGCCGACGTCGTTGTGGACGTCCGCGGCAAGCAGTGGGCCTGGGACTTCAACTACAAGTCCGGCAGTGTCATTGAAGAAGATGTCCACGAGGCTGGTGTCCAGGCACACCTCACCGGCAACACGATCGACAAGGAACTGCTCCCCACGCTGTACTTGCCCGTCAACAAATCTGTTGACCTCGAGCTCAACTCGCGTGACGTGATCCACTCATTCTGGGTTCCTGCCTTCCTGCAGAAGCGCGACATGATCCCGGGCAAGACCAACTACATCCGGTTTACCCCCACTGCAGAGGGCACCTACGACGGCAAGTGCGCCGAACTTTGCGGCGAGTACCACTCCGAGATGCTTTTCCGCGTCAAGGTGGTGTCGGAAGCTGAGTTCCAGGCACACCTGGAAGAGCTCAAGGCAGCCGGCAACACGGGCCTTCTCGGTGTGGAGTACGACCGCAACCCGAACCTGAACGAAATTAAGTAAGGGGAGCGACGTGGCTACGTACACTCAATCCGCACCCACCGGAGCGCTCACCGCTCCCGTGGTTCCCAAATCCAAGGGACGCATCGTCGTCAACTGGATCACCTCCACCGACCACAAGACCATCGGGTACATGTACCTGATCGCCTCCTTTGTGTTCTTCTGCCTTGGCGGCGTGATGGCGCTGCTCATCCGCGCCGAACTGTTTGAACCCGGAATGCAGATCCTGCAGACCAAAGAGCAGTACAACCAGCTGTTCACGATGCACGGCACCGTGATGCTCCTGATGTTCGCCACCCCGCTCTTCGCAGGTTTCGCGAACGTCATTATGCCCCTGCAGATCGGCGCGCCGGACGTTGCCTTCCCGCGCCTGAACGCGCTGGCTTTCTGGTTCTTCCTCTTCGGTTCCACCATCGCGGTGTCCGGCTTCATCACCCCGCAGGGCGCTGCCTCCTTTGGCTGGTTTGCGTATGCTCCGCTGTCCAACACCACGTTCAGCCCCGGCATCGGCGGGGACCTGTGGGTGTTCGGCCTGGCGTTGTCCGGTTTCGGCACCATCCTCGGTGCGGTCAACTTCATCACCACCATCATCTGCATGCGTGCCCCCGGCATGACCATGTGGCGGATGCCGATCTTCACCTGGAACACCCTGGTCACCGCCATCCTGGTGCTCATGGCCTTCCCGCCGCTGGCCGCAGCGCTGTTCGCCCTTGGTGCTGACCGCCGCTTTGGTGCACACATCTTTGACCCCGAGAACGGCGGTGCAGTCCTCTGGCAGCACCTGTTTTGGTTCTTCGGCCACCCGGAGGTGTACATCATCGCGCTGCCGTTCTTCGGCATCGTCTCGGAGATCTTCCCGGTGTTCAGCCGCAAGCCGATCTTCGGTTACAAGGGCCTGGTCTACGCAACGATCGCAATTGCCGCCCTGTCCGTGACGGTGTGGGCCCACCACATGTACGTCACCGGTGCGGTGCTGCTGCCGTTCTTCGCGTTTATGACCATGCTCATCGCGGTGCCCACCGGCGTGAAGTTCTTCAACTGGATCGGCACCATGTGGCGGGGCTCAATCACGTTTGAGACCCCCATGCTGTGGAGCATCGGGTTCCTGATCACGTTCCTCTTCGGTGGCCTGACCGGCATTATCCTGGCTTCCCCGCCGCTGGATTTCCACGTTTCGGACTCCTACTTCGTGGTGGCGCACTTCCACTACGTGGTGTTCGGCACCGTGGTGTTCGCGATGTTCGCCGGGTTCTACTTCTGGTGGCCCAAGTGGACCGGCAAGATGCTGAACGAGCGCCTTGGCAAGATCCACTTCTGGCTCCTGTTCCTCGGCTTCCACGGCACCTTCCTGATCCAGCACTGGCTTGGGGTTGAAGGTATGCCCCGCCGGTATGCCGACTACCTCGTGGAGGACAACTTCACCTGGATGAACCAGTTCTCCACCGTTGCTTCGTTTGTCCTTGGTGCGTCCCTGATCCCGTTCTTCTGGAACGTCTACATCACCTGGCGCAGCGCGGAAAGGGTAGAGGTCGATGACCCCTGGGGCTTCGGTGCCTCGCTGGAGTGGGCCACGTCCTGCCCGCCGCCGCGCCACAACTTCACCTCGCTGCCGCGGATCCGTTCCGAACGGCCGGCGCTGGACCTGCACCACCCCGAGCTTCGACAGGTCCACACCGTCGAGTCACCGGCTCCCGCGGCCAACTTGCTCGGTAACGCCGACCAGAAGGACACCGCACAGTGAAAATTGAGTCATGGATCTTTGGTTCCGGAGTCTTCTTCTTCGTGCCGATCTCGATTGTGTACGGATTCCTCACTAACTGGGGTGAGTGGGTCGGTATCCTGGGCATCCTTCTGGTTGGCGGCCTCGCCGGCATGATTGGCGGATACCTTGGTTTCACCGGCAAGCGAGTCGGTATGCGCCCTGAAGACCGCAGCGATGCCGAGATTCACGAAGGTGCCGGTGAACAGGGCCACTTCAGCCCCTGGAGCTGGTGGCCGCTGGTTCTTGGCCTGGCATGCGCAACAGGATTCCTGGGCCTGGCAGTAGGCTTCTGGATTCTTTACATCGGTGCCGGCCTGGCGCTTGTTGCCCTCATTGGCTGGGTCTACGAGTACAGCCGCGGGGACCACGCCCACTAGGCAAGGCGAGAATAACGACGACGGGCCCCACCTTTCTTGAGTTCTAGCGGTCGTTGCAACACCCATAGATTTTGGGAGTTGCAACGACCGTGCCGCATTTAAGCGATGTTTCAGCGGAGACCCGG
>NZ_JBHVZR010000033.1:0-14522 GCF_042879835.1 Pseudarthrobacter sp. NPDC058329 | reverse complement strand
CGATGCGGAAGAAAGGCTGGGACATCCCCGCCGAACTCGCCCACATCGAGTCCTCCGGCACCACCCGCCAGGAAGCCAGCTCACTCCTCGCCGCCACGGCCTGAGTGTCCCTGCAACCCAACCCAATGCCCCGGTTCACTGATGCCCAAAAAACCTGATGCCCGAACTTCCTGATGTTGAGAGAGGACCAATGACGTTCCCCGTCAGAATCGAAATCATCCCTGCCCAGGGAATCGTTGAGCAGGTCCAGGCCCTGGTGCCCAAAACCACCGCGCTCAGCGTGACGTGCCTGCCGCACCACGGCATCGAGCGGACCATGCGCACCGCAGTGGAACTGTCCGACGCCGGGTACAAGGTCATCCCGCACCTTGCTGCACGCGGCATCCGCAGCCGGTCCGAGCTCACCGAGATTGTCCGGGGCTGCGATGCGGCCGGCATCCGCGAGGTCTTCGTTATTGGGGGAGACCGGAAACAGGCCGCCGGCGTCTATGACTCGGCCCTTCCGGTCCTCGAAGACATCGCCCAGTACACCGGCGGGATGCTGCGGGCCGGAGTGGCAGGCTACCCGGAGGGCCACCCGCTGGTCAGCCCCGTTGACCTGCTCGATGGCCTGCTCGCCAAGCAGCACCTGGCCACGCACGTGGTGACGCAGATGTGCTTCGCCGCGGCGAAGATCCACGACTACGCTGCGCTCCTTCGCCGCGAAGGTGTACGCCTGCCCGTCTGGGCGGGCGTGGCAGGGTCCGTCCCGCGGACCAGGCTGGTGGCACTGGGCGCGCAGATCGGCGTCGGAAGTTCCCTGAAGTTCCTGAGCCGCAAGGGCCCGCTGGCCCGCAAGCTCCTCAGCGGGGACCGCTATTCGCCGGACAGCCTGATCGCCGGGCTGACAAGCCGGCCGGGCACCATCGCCGGCATCCATCTTTACAGCTTCAACAGCCTGGATTCCGTCCCCGCGGGGCCGGACCAGGCAACAACTTCAGCACTCCAGACAGCATTGATTCGAGGAGCAGCACGTGACAACTAACCCTGTATCGGCCCGCCAGGAGCCGCATCTTGAGCGGCAGCTCACCAACAGGCACATCCAGCTGATCGCCATTGGCGGCGCCATCGGCACCGGCCTGTTTATGGGCTCGGGAAAAACCATCTCCGCGGCCGGGCCGTCCGTCATTTTCGTCTACATGATCATCGGCTTCATGCTGTTCTTCGTGATGCGGGCCATGGGCGAACTGCTGCTGAGCAACCTGAACTACAAATCCTTCAGCGACTTCGCCGCGGACCTGCTGGGCCCCTGGGCGGGCTTCTTCACCGGCTGGACCTACTGGTTCTGCTGGGTGATCACGGGCATCGCTGACGTCATCGCCATCGCGGGCTACTCGAAGGAGCTCTGGCCAGGGCTGCCGCTGTGGATCCCGGGCCTGGCCACCGTGGCCATCCTCCTGCTGCTGAACCTGGTCACGGTCAAGGCGTTCGGCGAGACCGAGTTCTGGTTCGCGCTGATCAAGATCATCGCCATCGCCGCGCTGATCATCGTGGGCATGTTTATGATCTTCACCGGTTTCCAGTCCGACGCCGGCCCTGCCACCTTCTCGAACCTGTGGAGCCACGGCGGGATGTTCCCGAACGAGTTCATGGGTTTTGTGGCCGGCTTCCAGATCGCGGTGTTCGCGTTTGTGGGCATTGAGCTGGTGGGCACCACCGCTGCCGAGGCCAAGGACCCGGAGAAGAACCTGCCCAAGGCCATCAACTCCATCCCCATCCGCGTGCTGCTCTTCTACGTGGGTGCCCTGATCATCCTGATGGCCGTCACCCCGTGGACCCAGTTCCAGGCCGGCCACAGTCCGTTCATCGCCATGTTCTCCCTGGCCGGCCTCGGCGCCGCGGCCACCGTGGTGAACCTGGTGGTGCTCAGCTCGGCCATGTCCTCGGCCAACTCCGGCATCTACTCCACCTCGCGCATGGTCTACGGACTGGCGCAGGAGGGGGACGCGCCGTCGGTCTTCCGCAACCTGTCCGCCCGCAAGGTCCCGCAGAACGCCCTGTTCCTCTCCTGCGTCCTGCTGCTCTCCGGCGTCATCCTGATGTACGCGGGCCAGGACATCGGCAAGGCCTTCGAGATGGTGACCACCGTGTCCGCGGTCTGCTTCGTGTTCGTCTGGTCCATCATCCTGGCCAGCTACCTGGCATTCCGACGGCGGCGCGCCCACCTGCACGAGGCGTCCAAGTACCGGATGCCGGGTGGGATCCCGATGGTGTGGGTGGTGTTCGCCTTCTTCGCGTTCGTTCTGTGGGCGCTGACCACGCAGCCGGACACCCTCCTGGCGCTGCTGGTCACTCCGGTGTGGTTCCTGGTGCTCGGCGCCGCCTGGCTGGTGCTGCGCCGCCGGCCTGCACACGTGGCCCGCTTTGCCCGGTTCCAGTCGGAGCTGGCGCAGGACATGGATACCGAAGCGTCGGCTATCGGGCGTGATCTTGACGGGGTGAAGAAGTAAAGCACCGCCAAGTATTCATTGACCGGCCGCAGGCAACCGGCAACGATGAGGTATGACTGACTCAGCTGATACCACCGGTGCCCCTTTTGACGACGATGAGAGCGTGGGGGAGGTTGACGGGGTGGAAACGGCGGAAAGCATCGCCGAAGACGTCAAGGACGAGATCCGCCTGGGCCACGTCGAGGACGACGTTAGCCACGTCCTCGAGGAGCGCTTCGACGAGGCCGGCATCGACCTGCGTCCCGAAGCCGTGGACGACCTCGCCGAAGAAATCGAGAGGGACGTGTCCAGTTAGCAGGCACCCGGGTACTTCGAGGCTTAGGCTTTCCCCATGGGACTCATCATCACACTGCTTGTTATCTGGCTTGTTCTTTCGGTCCTCGGCTTCGTGATCGAGGGCCTGCTGTGGCTGGCGACTATCGGCCTGATCCTGCTGGCGGCCACGGCCGTTTGGGGCTGGCTGAAGCGGAGAACCAGCGCCTGACGCTTGTTCGCCTGACGCTTGTTCGTCTGACGGCGGCAGGACCGTGCGGGCCCGAAACGGCGGGCAACAACCTGGATTAGTGCGCTGGCCGTGTTGGGCGCATGGCTTTTCGAAGTCATACCGGTGATCCAGGTGGCCCGCACGCCTTGTTTGCCCTGAAAGGAAAGCGGACGACGACGGGAACCTCCCGCCGTCGTCCGCTTTCCATTTGCCCTGACTACTGAAGTTTTCGGACACAGAGGACTCTCCCGCGCCCCAACCCCTTGCACCTGTCCAAAAACTCGGAAGGCGGGGGAGTCAGTGCCAGAGCCCCAGGGCGAACTCCGCGATCACCGTGGAGAGCAGGAACGACGCCGTGATGGCCACCAGGCCCACGGGGATGATCTTCCAGCCAATGTTCTTTAGCAGCGGGATGTCCTTGCCGAGCGACAGGCCGGCCAGGGTCAGCATCACGGTGGCGATGGACAGGAAGTCCACCGTCTTGACCGCGGCGTTCAAGGGTTCCGCCCCGAAGAACCACGGGCTGGAGATGTACGCGCCGAGGGTGGTGATGAAGACGATCGCCGAGATCTTCCGGGTGAGCTTCGCCAGCACGATGCTCACCAGCACCAGTGCCAGCATGATGGCATACCCGGCCACGATGGTCAGGCTGAAGCCCTTCGCCGCCACCGACGCCGTGCCGATGCCCAAGACCGTGAGGACCGAAAGCGACAGCCACAACGGCAGCTTCATGGCGGCCGAGGACTCGGCCACGCGTTCGCGGAACAGCCGGTTTTCCTCAGCCTGCGCTGCCTCCCGGTCAACGTCCGCCGCGCTGCGCTGGACGGATGCGCCCGCCGTTACTGCCGCGGTTTCGCGGGCAGTCTGCTTGCGGGTGAGGGCCTTGTAGAACTTGTCCGCCAGCGGCAGCGCGATGTAGATGCCCACGTACACGCCCAGCACCGTGGTGATCAGGTTGGACACGGCGGCCATGCCCAGGATGGCTTCCTGGTCAGCCGGGTAGGCGGCGACGATGCTGGCCGCGGAGGCCGCCATCATCGAGCCGGACCCCACGCCGGCGCCCATGGCCAGGGCCAGCGGATCGAAGATCTTCCAGTTGGCCACAAGGGAAGTCAGCAACGTGATGAACACGGCGCCGAACAGCGTGCCGAACACGTACATGGCCAGAACACCGCGGTACTGGTCGGAATCCGGCCCGTACTTCTCGGACACCATCGCGAAGGACGGCTCCCGGTCCAGCGAGAAGGTGGCACCTACGGTTGCCTTGCCCATCCGCAGCAGGACGGCGAGGGGGAGTGCCAGCACAATCGTGCCGAGCAGGTGGCCCACTTCCTGAAGCAGAAGTGCCGGGCCTGCCCTGAGCAGGGTGGGCAGGCTGGGACCGATGTTGAAGGCCAACCGGGCCACGAGGAGCAGCACGGCCACCCCCACCAGGGCGGCGGCCACGCGCTGGAGGTCAAGGCCCAGCGGCTTGAACTTTTGGACGGAGACCAAAAGGCCCAGGATGAGGCCCCACACCATGGGGAAGATGATGATGGCGCCGATTCCGACGTCGATCTTCGCCTGCCCGATGAACTGGACCGCCAGCGCAATGACGAAGGCAAGGGCGGCAATCGGGAGGGTCAGCTTGGTGCCGGCCTTATCGATCCGGGCTGTTTTGGTGGTGCTCATGATGTGCCTTCCTGCGTGACAGTACGACGGCGGTATGCCGCTTGGGTGAAGCGTTCCCGCTGGGCGGGGATTGAGGCGGCGCCGGCGACGGTCCAGGCCAGCGCGGTGGCTGCCTCGAACATCACCCCGTAGGCCTCGGGGGAGTTGGCAAGCGCGGCAAACGCATGCGAGTGGATGGGCACGTTGGCACCCGGAATGCTGAGCCAGGGGTGCAGGGACGGGATGACCTGGGAGATGTTGCCCATGTCCGTTGAGCCGCCGCTGAGGCCGGAGGACCGCGACGTGTCCTTGCCGAAGGCATCCATCGCGTCGGTCCAATGCGCTGCAAGGGCGTCGTCCTGAAGCAGCGGTTCGTAGAGGGGTTCTGCTTCCTCGATGACCAGCGTTGTTCCCGTGGCCAGGGCCGCGCCTTCGAAGCAGTTCCGGACGCGTTGGTGCAGCGCCTCGTATTCCGGCAGGGTAAAGGCGCGGCACTCGAACTGGACCACGGCTTTTTCAGGAATGATGTTGGTGACGTGTCCAGCCTCTGCCACGAAGCAGGCGATCCGGTGGTCACTGGGGATCTGCTGGCGGAGCAGGCCGATGGCCACCTGGCTCAGCACCGCGGCATCGGCGGCGTTCACGCCCTGGTGCGGGGCCGCTGCCGCGTGCGCCGCCTTCCCGGTGAACGTGGCCTTGTACCGTCCCACGGCCTGGGCGCTGGTGCCGGCCGGGTTGTAGGTGAGCCCGTCCTGGACCGGGTGGACCATCAAAGCCAGCCCGACGCCGTCGAACGCTCCCCGCTCCAGCATCAGCGCCTTGCCGCCGCCGTGTTCCTCGGCAGGGGTGCCGATGGCCTTCAGCGTGATGCCCAACTGGTCCACGAACGGCCGCAGGGCGAGGGCGGCGGCCACCGAGGCGCCGGCGATCAGGTTGTGGCCGCAGGCGTGGCCGATGTTCGGGAGGGCGTCGTACTCCACACACAGCGCCACCGTCAGCCCACCGCTGCCGACGCTGGCGCTGAAGGCGGTGGGCAGGCCGGATGTGCCGCGCTCCACCTCGAATCCAGCCTCAGCCAGCAGGGCGGCAATGGCCTCAGCGGACCGCACCTCCTCGAAGGAGATCTCCTTGAGCGCGTGGATTTCCTGCGCGAGTGTCTGGACGCGGGGTTTCCAGTGTTCGACGCCGTCTGCCAGTTCGCTGCGTAGCGACGCCAGTGCGGGGGTGGTGTTTGTCAGTTCCATGGGCATCTGCCTTTTTGTTTGCGCTTCCAGTGGGCGAGGGCATTAGTAGGACAGCGACGGGAAGGGGGATCCGGCGGCGCGGGTAGGCACCCAGATGGCCTTGGCCTGCGTGTACTCGTCCAGCACGCCCGGGCCGGAGGAGCGGCCGTGGCCGGAGTCGCCGAAGCCACCGAACGGAACCGCCACATGGATGGTCTTGTAGGAGTTGATCCAGAAAGTGCCGGCCTTCACCTCGCGGGCAATGTGGTGGGCGCGGGACACGTCCGAGGTCCACACGGCACCGGCCAGGCCGAAGTTGGTGTTGTTGGCCCGGGCGATGGCCTCGGCTTCGGTATCGAACGCGTCCGCGCCCACCACCGGCCCGAAGACCTCGGTGGTTTCGAGGCGGTTGGCCGGCGTGACGCCGTCGAGCAGGGTGGGCATCACCCAGTGCCCGCCGGCCAGGGCGGACCCGGCCAGGGACTCCGGCAGCGTGGTCCCGGTGACCCGGCGGCCGCCGTCGTTCATTCCTGCCTCGATGAGGGTGTTGACGGTGGCGAACTGCTGGGCCGTGATGATGGGGCCCACCTCGGTGTCCGCGCTGAGGGGGTCGCCGACGCGGAGCCGGGCTGCCTTCGCGGCCACGAGCTCAACGAACTGTTCGTGCACGCTGCGCTCCACCAGGAGACGTGACCCGGCCACGCAGGACTGGCCGGCGCCGGAGAAGATGGCCGAGATGGCGCCGTCCGCGGCCCGGTCAAGGTCCGCGTCCGCGAAGACGATGTTGGCGCTCTTGCCGCCGAGTTCCAGCAGTGCCGGGATCCCGGCCTGTGCTGCGGCCACCGCCACGCGGCGCCCCGTGGGGACGGAGCCGATGAAGCTGACCTTGCCCACGCGCCGGTCGGTGGTGAGGGCTGCGCCGACGGTCTGGCCCAAGCCGGCGGCCACGTTGAAGACGCCTGCCGGCAGCCCGGCTTCGTGGGCGATCTGGGCAAGGCGGACCGAGGACGCCGGGGTGAATTCGCTGGGCTTGATGATGACGGCGTTGCCGGCGGCGAGCGGGGCGGCGGAGTTCCACCCGGCCGTGAACATGGGGGCGTTCCACGGGGTGATGGCGACGACGACGCCCCACGGGACGCGCTCGGTGTAGGTGTGCCAATTGCCGGGGACCGGGATGGTCTGGCCGGTCAGCTTGTCCGCCCAGCCGGCGTAGTAGCCGAACATTTCGGCCACCTTGGCGGCTTCGACGCGGGCGTCGCGGATGGGTTTGCCCGTCGTGGCGGACTCGAGGATGGCGAGTTCCTCCGCGTGCTGTTCCACGGCGCGGCTGACGTTGCGGAGGATCGCGGCCCGTTCGAAACCGTTCATCGCGCCCCAAACCTTCGCACCCGCCGTCGCGCTTTCCAGGATGGCGTTGGCGCCCTCGGCGCCGGGGTCGGAGTAGGTGGCGAACGGTTCGCCGGTGGCGGCCGCGGTGAGGGTGATGCCCTCGCCGCTGCCCGGAAGGACGCGGCCGTCAACAAAGGCGCCGAGGCCTGCCGGGAAAGCCGCGTCCAGGACTGCTTTGGCGGTGGCTGCGGAGGAGGAAGTTGGTGCTGTGGTGATGCTCAATGTGGTGTTCCTTCAGGGCTGGGAGTCGGTGCTGGCGCTGGGAGTGCTTAGGCGATGGCGGTGGTGCCGGTTGCATTGCTGGACGCGGGGGCGGGCGCGGCGCCTGCGGCCGTGCTTGGTGCGCCCGCAGGCGTGATCGAAGGGGCTACGGCCCGGGCTATCTCGGTGAAGTCCGCCTTCGGTCCGAGGGCCGCCAGGGCGTCCTGCCACTGGCTTGCGACGGCCGCCAGCAGCGAGGGCTTTTCGCCGATCTGGGCTGCGACGTCCACGGCGAGGGCTGCGTCCCGGGCCATCAGGCCCAGGGAAAATCCGGAGTCGTGGGTGCCGCTGAGTACCCAGTTGGGGTACATGTTTGCGGAGACCTTGCTGCCGCCGGAGGCGCCGCTGATGCTCGCCGCCGCAGTGGCGGGATCGATGCCATAGGCCTTGGCGACGCCCAGCGCCTCACCCACCGAGACCAGGTTGGCCGCTGCCAGGACGTTGTTCAGGAGCTTGACCACGTTGCCGCTGCCGGGGCCGCCGATGTGGCTGTACTTTCCGCCGGTCAATGCGAGCAGGACGGGCTCGGCCGCGGCCAGGGCTTCGTCCGTTGCACCGACGAAGGCGCTCAGCGAACCGGTTGCTGCGCCGTCGCGGCCGCCTGAGACCGGTGCGTCCACGAACGCTGCGCCGTGCGCCTGGGCCAGCTCTGCCATGTGCTTGCTGGTGGCAGGTTCGGAGGTGGTGGTGTCGATGATCGCGACGGTTCCCGGTGCCAGGAGTTGGGGCACGGTGGTTTCCACGATGCTGGCGGCGGGCAGGGAGAGGACTGCGTACGGTGTCCCGGCGACGTCCGCGAGGTTCGCGGTGGTTCTGACGCCGGCTTTTTCTGCGGCCGCCCGTGCGGCGTCGAAGGGGTCGAAGCCGGTGACGTCCCAGCCGGCCTTGTGAAGGGTGGCGGCCATGGCGCCGCCCATGGCGCCGAGTCCGATGACGGCTATGCGGCGCTCGATCTGGTTGTTCATTGATTGGCTCCTGGAAAGTGTGCGTGCTGGGGAGATTGGGGGCTCAACGCGGGGTCATTTTTGGCCCAATAAGTGCCCATTATTGGGCCAAAAGTGACCCCGCGTTGGGCCGGGAAGGCGTGGTCAGTCGAGGTAGATGTCGAGGTCTTTCCACAGCTGCTGGGTGCGGCGGATGGCGGCGCGGGTGCGCTCCGGGTGGGCTGCCTCCATGCCGGCGAGCAAGCCGTAGACCAGGGAATTTGCGGCGGTGACGGACTGGAAGAAGGAGATGCCTTCGGAGGCCACCACCAAAAGGTGGTCCGCCGCGGCTGCCAGGCGGCCGCGGCGCATGTCGCTGATGGCGATGACCGTGGCGCCGGCGGCCTTGGCCGCTTCGGCAGCGACGATGACCTGCCGCACGGAACGCCACATGTTGATAACCACCAGCACGTCACCCTTGCCGAGGCTGTTGGTGCTGGAGGCCAGGTGGACGCCGCCCCGGTTTTCCAGGGAGATGGGGTAGCCCATGGTCGAGCCCAGGTGGGCCATCACGCTGGCGGGCCCGGCGAATGAGCCAATCCCGACGACGGTGATGGACGTGGCGGCGGCCATCGCCGCGATGGCTGCCTCGGCGTCGTCCGCTGTGTTGGAGTCCAGCGTCAGGCGCAGGTTCTCGATGTCGTGGTTCAGTGCGTCGTGGAGGGGGCTGCGGTGTTCGCCGTGCTCGGTGAGGGTGTCTTCGGTGGAGATCATCACCAGGTAGCGGGACCGGAGTTCCCGCTGAAGATCCGGCCAGCCGCGGTAGCCCAGATGTTGGGCGGCACGGACCACGGTGGAGTTGTTGACGTCTGCCCGCTGGGCGATTTCGGCGATGTCCGCGTAGGAGGAGAGCTGCGGGTTGCGGGCGATGACCTCCACAACCCGGCTTTGGGCCTTGGTGAGCGGAACGTCCGGGATCGCGTCGCCGAGCCAGGCCTTGGAAGTGTTTCCGGCGCTGTTTGAGCCGTTGGCAACACCTGCGGACGGGTCAACGACAAGGGCGTTCGTGTTCAAGGACTTCCTATTCTGTAATGCAGGTCACTCTGCAAAGCGGATTGCATTAAATGTACTCTGCAATTGCTCTTGCGGCTAGTGGTTTGCATTTCAGGGATGTAAATCCTCGTTGTGGTGGCCGCCCGGCAGCGGGACCATGGTCTTATGAACGCTGAATCTGCCAAAGCATGGGAGTTGAGCCTGCCCCAGGCGTTCCTCCTTCTTGCGACGAACGATACCGACGGCGAACCCGTCGTTTCCCAGCCTGTCCTCCAGGCGGGAGTGGCCGGGGCGGTTCTGGCCGAGCTGGATCTGTACGGTGCTATCGAGCTGCAGGGAAAGCACGTCAGGGACACCGGGTCCGGTACTGCGCCCGGGTTCCAGCAGCAGCTGGAGGTCATCCGGCACAAATCCCGGCCGCACACGCCCAAGCGCTGGGTGTCGATGCTGGAAAGCCGGGCGGAGGTGCACCGGCTTTATGAGGACATGGCCGGCAAGGGCGTGGTGAAGCACGTGGGTGAAAAGCACCTTGGCATTTTCAGGACCACCCGGTATCCCGAACAGAACCATGCGCCAAAGGCGGCGCTGCTCAAGGAGATTGAGGACGGGCTGCGTGGCGGGATCCCGGAACCTCGAAGCACGGCCCTGATTGGCCTGTTGTATGTCACTGGACTGCTGGAAAAGCTGCTCCCGGACGCTGATCGGTCGCGGGCACGGGGAATAGCTGACGGCCATTGGCCTTCCCATGCAGTTGCCGACGAGCTCCGGATGATTCGGCTGGCGGAGGCGGAGGCGGCTACGTAGGTGCGGCCGCTGCGGTGATGGGGGCTTAACGCAAGCGGACGACGGCGGGAGGTCCCGTCGTCGTCCGCTTGCCTGGCGCAGCCGTGAGAGTTTTTGGGCACTATGAGGACTTAAAGGCCCCTCAGCTCGTGGCAGCTGCCCAATAAATCGATCTGTTAGTCCTCGTACGTGTTGGCGATGTAGACGTCGCAGGGGGCGTTGTGCGCCACGCTGTTGGCGACGCTGCCCAGGAGGCGTCCGATGCCGCGCATCCTGCGATTGCCGACCACGATCACCCGGGCGTCCACGCGGATGGCTTCCTTGATCAGCGCGTCGGCGGGTTTGCCACGGGCCGCCGAGTGGGTGATCTCGAGCCCCTGTGCTGCGTTGCCAAGCGCCTTCGCGACAATTTCGGCGCTGTCGGCGTTGGAGATCCTGACCTTGTCCGAACCGACGCCGAAGGTCTCGGCGCTTTCGGTCTCGAATGCGGTCACCACGTGCAGGGAAGCTCCCAGCGACTTGGCCAGGTCCCGTGCGGCCTCCGCGGCCTTCCTCGCCGACTCGCTGCCGTCGACACCTACTACAACTACTCCGCTCATGCCCTTACTCCTTTGCTGGTATACGTCACTGGCGTTCCGTAGCCAGTCTAGGGAACGTTGGCCTGCGAACCCCATGTCATCTTGCGGATGGCCTCGCTTTGCAGTCCGCTCAGCGCGGCGAGCTCGAAGTCATCCATGACGCCGAGCCGCCGGGCGGCTGCCAGAAGATTCAGCCGCCGCTTCTCCAAATCTGTTTTTGCTTCTTCAAGCTCAGCGAGTTCTGACCTCAGCCGGGCGATCACGGCGAGCTGGTGCTCGGTGGGCAGCCCGGACGGCAGCAGGTCGTCGAAAGTCAGGCCGATGGTGCGGACGGTCCAGCGTGACAGCCCTGCGGCCTGGGCCAGGCGGGTGACCTTCATGCCGTCGCGGAGGGCCTGCCCAACGTGCTGGTTCAGGCGGACGGACAAGGGACGGCTGCTGCTGGCGTTGAACGCAAGCCGCTGCCGGTTCGCCTTGAGCAGCTTCCGGATCTTCTCCGCCTGAAGCGCCGCTTTGTCAGGCTTGGGCGTTCCGCGGTAGCGGTAATAACCGACGTCGGCGGGTTGCGTTAAGGCCAAAAGGTGGCTCCTCGGTTCGGATTCCCGCAAGGGCGGGCAAACATAGGTAGAAGGCTAGGCAGTAAGACATGGGCCACGGAAATACCAATACTTGGTGGACCCATAACCGGAAACTGTGGCTCGGCCAGCCATAAGGGACGCTTATCCGTCCACGCACTTTAGGTCTTATCCGTACCCGCAGGATTTCCCTAGGGTCGAAGGAAACGAGTTCCGCTCGCTCCTGACTCCCTAGGAAGAGACCATGTCTGAATTTGAACCTGCATCGCGAGTGTCCCGCATCAAGTCTTCGGCCAGCGTGGCCGCCGCGGCCCGGGTGCGTGAGCTGAAAGCAGAAGGGCGCCGCATCCTCGACCTGACGGTCGGCGAGCCGGATTTCGACACCCCCGAACACATCAAGGCTGCCGCCGTCGACGCCATCAAAAAGGGTGAAACCAAGTACACATCGGTCACCGGAACCCCTGCCTTGCAGAAGGCCATCCTCCAGACCCTCGAACTGCGGACCGGCCTCCGCTACACGCCGGCAGAGATCACCATCGGCGGCGGCGCCAAGCAGGTCATCTTTACTGCCTTTATGGCAACGCTGGACGCCGGCGACGAAGTGATCGTCCCCGCCCCCTACTGGGTTTCGTACCCGGACATGGTGCTTGCCAATGAAGGCACGCCCGTTGTGGTGTCCTGCGGCGAAGACGTCGGGTTCAAGCTGACACCCGGGGCCTTGGCCTCAGCCCTGACCGAACGCACCAAGTGGGTCATCCTGAACACCCCGTCCAACCCCACCGGTGCCGTATACTCCCCGGCGGAACTTGGCGCGCTCGCCGACGTCCTGGCAGGTTTCCCGCACGTCTACGTCCTTACTGACGAAATCTATGACCAGATCTACTTCGGCGAGGGCAAGCTCACCAGCCTGGTTGAGGTAGCCCCCGAACTGAAGGACCGCATCCTCGCCGTCAACGGCGTGTCCAAGGCCTACGCCATGACCGGCTGGCGGCTGGGATACGCGGCCGGACCCGCTCCACTGGTTGCCGCGATCAACAAGCTGCAGTCGCAGATCTCGTCCTGCCCGTCGTCGGTCAGCCAGGCTGCCAGCGCAGCCGCCCTCACCGGCGACCAGGGCTTCGTCCGCGAAAGTGTGGAAACGTACCGCAGCCGGCGGGACACCGCCGTCGCCGCCCTGAACGCCGTCGAAGGTCTGTCATGCGCGACGCCGGAGGGCGCCTTCTACGCGTACGTCAACTGTGCGGGGGCCATCGGAAAGACGACGCCGGACGGCACCGTGGTCCGCGATGACCAGGACTTTGTTCTTTACCTGCTCGATCATGCCTCCGTGGCCGTCATCCAGGGTTCCGCCTACGGCCTGGGCCCGTATTTCCGCATCTCCTACGCCACCAGCCTGGACATCATCGAAGAATCCATTGCCGCCATTGACAAGGCCGTCCAGGCCCTCAGCTGAACCAACCCACCGAAGGAAAAACGCCGTGATCCACGTCAAAACCAGTATTGACCGCCCCAGCGCCGACGCCGTCAGCCGGCTCGCGAAGTTCTCGTCCGCCACCATCCACGAGGCTCAGGGACGCAAGGGAGCCCTTAGCTCCAAGATCAAGCCCATCGATCGGGCCATGTCCTTCTGTGGCCCCGCCACCACCGTCCGTTGTGCACCCCGGGACAACCTCATGCTCCAGGTGGCCATCCACTACGCGCAGTCCGGGGATGTCATCCTGGCCGCCGCGGGGGAGTACGAGGAAGCCGGCACTTTCGGTGACGTCCTCGGCAACGCCATGAAAGCCAAGGGCCTGGCCGGCCTGGTCACCGACTCCGGCGTCCGCGACACCCAGGACCTCATCGAGCTTGGACTGCCCGTCTTCTCCGGCAGCATTTCCATCAAGGGCACCGTCAAGGAAACCATTGGCCCCATCAACCACCCGGTGGTCTTCGGTGACGAGATCATCTACCCGGGCGACGTCCTGCGCGGCGACGCTGACGGCGTGGTGGTGGTCCGCAAGGACGAAATCGAAGAGGTCATCCGCCTCTCGCAGGAACGTGACGACGCCGAGCGCGAGCTCATCGGCCTGTACAAAGCCGGCGGAACCACCATCGACCTCTGCAACCTGACGGATGTCCTGAAGGCGAAGGGACTGCTGGTCGAACAGGCCTAGCAGCTCAGAACAACGCCAGGGATAGCAGCAGCAGTGCAGCCGCCGCAGGGATTGCCCTGCGGCGGCTGTTCTGCGTTTGGTGGAGCCGGTGGTTGAGCGCGCCCGGTGGTTGAGCTAGGGGCCAGAAACCTTGATTTCGACGGGCTCAACCAACGACCGGTCTTACCCGTCGCGGGCGTGCAGGAACCGTGCGATGGCTTCTTCGCCGGGGGTGTGTCCTGCGCGGATGAAGTCCACGCTTCCGGGCGGTGGATCGCATGCCCGGGTAGCCGGTACTGGTTGGATGTGGTGGGGCCAGTGGGGTGGTTCCCAGTCGTGGTGTTCGGGTTTGTAGTGGCGGCCGGTGGGTGAGGTCCAGCCGGGTGGCGCGTTCTGGGTAGTTGGTGTGGGGGTCCAGCCGCTGTTGTGTTTGAGGCGGTGGTGTTTTGGGCAGAGTTGTGCCAGGTTGCTGATTCCGGTGGTCCCGCCGTGCTGCCAGGCCGTAAGGTGGTCGGCCTCGTTGTCCAAGGAGGGGTTGTTGCAGCCGGGGAAGGTGCATTTGCCGTCCCGGAGTTGAAGTGCTTTTTTCATGGCCTGTGTGAGCCGGTAGCTGGTCCGGCCGATCTCCAGCGGCGCGCCGTCCCGCGGATCGACCAGGACCCGGTAGAACGAACCCGCTCCGTTGGCCACCAGGTCCCGTGCCATCGACGGGGGGATCGGCCCATACCCGTCCAGCACCGCGGGTTCGCCGGTGAGGCCCAGCAGGGAGAACACGGGAACGGTGACCAGGACCTGGGCCCGGATCCCCGAGGACTGGCCCGCATCGGTTCCCGCGTCCATAGAATCACCGGCTCCAGGGCCGACGGTGCCACCGCCGCTGCCGGTGCCGGTGCCGGTGCTGGTGCCGCTGCCGAGAACCGCTGCGGCGAAAGTATCGGCCTTCAGTTGGGTGAGGGTGCGGGTTTCCTCCGGGCCCTGC
>NZ_JBHVZR010000032.1:0-15271 GCF_042879835.1 Pseudarthrobacter sp. NPDC058329 | reverse complement strand
CAGGGGCCGGCGCGTTGAAGAGCAAAGGGCGCGGCTGCGTGAATGTTTAGTGGTCGCTAGTATTTCGCACTAAGATGTTTAGAGCATTTCTGCCAGATTTCAGATGCATTACATGAGGTTGCGGTGCTACCGCTGCAGGGGCGCCTGTATGGAAACGGAAACTATAACGACTTCCTCAAGAAGGGTCCGGAGCCATGAGCTAGGCTCATCGGGATGAACGCGAACATGACCCAGTCAGCAGCCGCGGGAACGGCAGACCAGCGGCGACGTGGTTCCTACGCCGGAACAGATGAAAAAAGGTTGGGGATTCTTGATGCCGCGCTAAAGGTCTTCGCCCGCGACGGCTATCGCGGTGGCTCATTGAAGGTCGTCGCAAGGGAAGCAGGCATGAGTGATGCCGGACTACTGCATCATTTCGGGAGTAAGAGCGCTTTGCTCGCTGCAGTCCTGGAATTCCGCGACACGCGGACCGAAGCCGTTTATACGCCCATGCACGTCGATGACCCTTACATGATCCTGCTCGGGCTTGTTGAACTCGCCCGCTATAACGTTTCCACCCCGGGCCTCGTGCGACTGCACGTCACCCTCTCGGCAGAAGCCGCTGCCCCTCAACACCCCGCCCACGGGTACTTTGTCCAGCGCTACGAGTACTACATCGACGGGCTCACCCGGGCCTTCTGCGGATGCGCTGAGCGCGGAACACTACGCCCCGGCACCAGTCCGGTCCAAGCCGCCCAAGCTACCATCGCGGCCCAGGACGGACTGCAACTGTTATGGCTTCTGCACGGCGACAGCATTGACCTGCCGGGCGGAATCGAAGCCCACCTCCGCCGACTCGTCGAGTTCCCCGAGGCAGACTAACGGTCATTTTGGCCCCTAAACGGCTTAGTCGGTGGTCTCGTCCGCGCAGCGCAGGCCGCCCTGAAGCTCCGGCTCAGGTAACCGCTGGCCGAGGAGGGAGCAGTACTCGACACTCCACGTCACCAGAATGGCCGACGACGGCCGGTGACTGCCTCCTGCGGATCTTAAGTCAGGCGGCTAACTTGCAGCCCTCGTCATCGGCGTGGAAAGCGCGGGCGAACATGCCATGATTGCTGACCGTCCCGTGGCCGTTATGCTGCCCCGATCACATTGGGTTCGAGGACTGCGTCCAATAGCTTTTTAGTGATATCCGACCGCGGCTGCCGGAACATGTCATCAACGAAGCCTGATTCTACAAGGACGCCGTGGTCGAGCACGCCAGCCCTGTCGGACATAAATTCCACCAGCGATAGATTGTGGGTGATGAGCATCATGGTCAGGTGTCGTTCCTGCTGCAGGTCTTTGAGAAGGTTGAGTATTTGCGCCTGGACGGAAACGTCGAGGGCAGCGGTGGGCTCATCGAGGACGATGAAATCGGGTTCAGTTGCGAGGGCCCGGGCAATGCCAAGGCGTTGCTTTTGGCCCCCCGAGAATTCGTGGGCATACCGGCCGTAGTGCGATGCTTCCAGCCCGACTCGTTCGAGGAGCGCTATGATCCGGCTGCGGGCTTCGGGTGCCGGGCAAATGTTGTGTTGGATCAGTCCGAAGGCGATCTGTTCTCCCACCGGCCGACGAGGGTTGAAGGCTGACCCGGAATCCTGGAAAACGATCTGCATCCGTTTGCGCATGTCGCGTTTATGCGGTCGGCTGAGGGTGGAGACGTCATTGCCGTCGAAAACTACGGTGCCTGAAGTAGGCTCCACCAACGAGAGCAGCATCCGTCCGATGGTGGATTTTCCGGAGCCTGATTCTCCAATGAGGGCCCATGTCTCACCACGGTGAATGTGGAAGCTGGCGTCCTCGACTGCGATGAAGCTGTCGCTCTTTTTTGCAAACAGGTGATGGTGTGAGTATTCCTTGCGCAGGTTTTCGGCTCTGATCAGGGCATCATTGTGCTGCTGCATAGGACAGCTCCTTACGGGGTTCTGGTGCCGGAGGTGCAATCTGGATGACTTCGTGGAGGCGCCGTAGGGAACGAGGTACGGCGCGTTCTTCGCGTGTGAGGTGAAGGCGTGGAACGGCATCCATCAATGTTTGCGTGTACGCGTGCTGGGGGTTTTCCAAGACCTGCTCGACAATTCCCTGTTCGACTACCTTTCCGTGGCGCATCACTGCGACCGTCCTACACATCCGGGCGACGACACCGAAGTCGTGGGTGACCATGAGGATGGCTGTGCCGCGTTTTTTGTTGATGTCCACGAGCAGGTCCACGATCTGTTTTTGCACGGTCGCGTCCAGGGCGGTGGTCGGCTCGTCGGCGATGAGCAGTTCGGGGTTGCAGGACAGGGCCATAGCGATGAGGACGCGCTGGCGCTGTCCGCCGCTGAGTTCGTGCGGGTAGCTCTTGAGCTTCCTTGCAGGGTCTGGCATTGCGACGAGTTCGAGTGATTCGAGGGCGATTCTCCGGGCGGCTGCCTGGTCAATTTTTTGGTGCCGGCGGATGACCTCGGTGAGCTGCGTTTCAACCCTGAAGGAGGGGTTTAATCCGGTCATCGCACTTTGAAAGACCATACCTATTTCTGCTCCACGGATGTTTCGGAGCTCTTTATTCGCGATCTTGAGCAAGTCACGGCCTTTGAAGAGGATCTCCCCTCCGGCGTTGCGGGCGCGGCGGGACCCGAGTAAACCCATGACGGAGAGGCCGGTAACACTTTTCCCCGACCCGGATTCACCTACGAGTCCGAGAATTCCGCCGTGAGGAACCGTTAGGTCAACACCGTCGACGGCTTTGACCAGGCCGCTATCAGTTTGAAAATGCGTCCTCAGGCCTTTGATTTGGAGAAGTGGTTCATTCATCTTCTGCACCTAACTGGTTTGCTTGTGGGGATCGAGGGCATCACGCAGGCCGTCCCCGACAAGGTTGAAGGCCAAGGCAACACTCAGGATCACCAGGCCCGGAATCGTCGCGACGTGGGCGGAGCCCTCCAGCAGGACCTGGCTCCCGTCGGAGGTCATAACGCCCCAATCCGGGGTCGGCGGGGTGATGCCGACGCCCAGGAAGCTTAGGCCGGCAGCCGTCACGATCATCAGACCCATGGTTGAGGTCGCGTAAACGATCAACGGCGAAATGACATTGGGCATGAGCTGACCAAACATGATCTGCCGGCCGGACGCGCCCGCCGCTTGTGCCGCTTCAATGTATTCCTTTCCGGTTTCCTGCAGTGTGGCGTTGTACGCAACCCGGGTCATGTACGGCAGGAGCGTAATGGCAATCGCGAGCATGACGTTGCCTAGCCCGCCTCCAAATACTGCCGCCAGGGCGAGTGCCAGAAGTACCAGAGGGAACGCGAAAACGGCGTCGAGCACACGCATGGCGATTTGCCCAAGCCTGCTTTTGGTGGCGCCGGCGAACAAGCCTAAGGCCAGGGCGAAAGGAAACACGCAAGCGACGGGCACAAAAGCGACAGCCAGTGAGTAGCGGCCGCCGTAGAGGAGGCGGGTCCAGATGTCGCGGCCCTGGCCGTCCAGTCCGAGCCAATGGCCGGGGGAAAATACTGGATCGAGCCGCCTTGAGGAATCAGCACTATAAGGGTCGTACGGCGTCAGCAGGGGAGCAAAAACAGCCCCGAAAATTGCCAGAAGCAGCACTGCCAGGCCGATGACGGCTGCTTTGTCGCGAGCGAACGCCCGCACCGCAAGACGGCGGCGGGATACGCCCCTGGCGGAGCGGGCAGTGGGGCGGGTTTCCTTAGTTTCCTGGGGCTGGCCGACCGGGATTGCCGTTGTCATCAGGAGGCCACCTTTGCTCTGGGGTCAAGGGCCGCCACTGTTAGGTCCGTAGCGAGGTTGATCACAACGAACATCAGGGCGATGAAGAGGATTCCTGCTTGAACAACCGGCAGGTCATGGGCAGTGATGGAGGTGTAGAGCTGCTGCCCAAGGCCGGGCCAGTGGAAAACGACTTCAACAAAGATCACGCCGCCAAGAAGGTACCCGACCTGCAAACCAATCATCCCTACGACCGGCGGCAGCACGTTCCGGCCTGCGTGCTTCCATAGGATGCTTCGCTCGGAGATTCCGGAGGCACGCAGCACACGGATGTAGTCCTGGTTCAGGGTATCGATAACGACGCTGCGGGTCAGCCTTGCCACCACGGCCAGCGGAACCAGGGCGGCGATCGTGGCCGGCAAGACAAGATGGCTTATCAGGTCCGGCAGGCCGCCTGGCATCCTTGCGTTGTACATACCTCCGGTGGGGAACCACCCCAAGCCGAGGCTGAATACGGCAATAGCGGCCAGGGCGGCCCAGTACACGGGAAGGCTGGCTCCGCAGAGGGAGATGGCCATCGCGAGCCTGTCGAAAAAGCCGTACTGGTGACGTGCGGCGATCACCCCCAGGGGAACTCCGACACCGACGGCGATAAGGAGGGCAGCGAAGGACAGGATCACAGTGTTCCCGAGCCGGGGAAGAATGACGTCAGCGACCGGCTTGCCCAGGTTTACGGACATGCCCAGATCCCCGGAAAGCAAGCCTGCCAGGTATTGCATGTACTGCGCTGGCAAGGGTGCGTTCAGCCCGAGCTGTTCCCTCAGCGCCTGGACAGCATCGGCAGTGGCTCCGTTTCCAAGAATGGCGCGTGCAGGGTCACCCGGGACCAGCTGGACCAGGAGGAAAACGATGAGCGTCACGCCCAGGATTACCAACAGGGCAGAACTTGAGCGCTGAATAAACAGCCTGATCATGAACCCAACTCCACTTTTGTCAGGTCGTACCACTCCTCGCTCGGCAGCACGAAGTTCTTCACGCGATCGGAGAGGACGTAGGGGGACTTGTCGTTGACCACCGGAATCACCGGCAGATCGGTTGTCGCAATCCTGTCGGCCTCGGCCCAGAAGGAATTTGCCGTTGTCTCATCCGTAGCTGCAATGGCTTTGCTAATCACATCTTCGAGTCCGGGATTTTGGTAATAGCCGGTGTTCGGGCCGTTGGGGGCGATCAAGGAGCTGTCGGTGATGATGCTGAGCCAGTAAGGAGTGCTCATTCCCCAGGAAAGTTGTCCCAGTCCCACCCCGGGCTGCAGGCCCTCGAAGTGGTGGGATACGTAGGAAATCCACTCAAAAGTCTTGATCTCAACGGTAATACCCACCTGCGCCAGATTCTGCTTGATGAATTCAGCCATGGCTACCGGCATGATCTGACCCGACCCGTCAACCGAAGTTTCGAGGGTGGTCGAAAATCCGTCACCATACCCCGCCTGGTCCAGTAGCTCCTTGGCTTTCGCAGGGTCGTACGGGTAGGAGATGTCTGTGGTGGGAACGTAACCGGGGTTGGCAGGAGCCTGAACGTGGTAGGCAGGAAGAGCGGTATCCTTCAATATGTCCGTGGCAAGACCCTTGCGATCGATGGCATAGCTAATGGCTTGGCGGACAAGCGGACTTTGCATGGGCTCTTCCTTCATGTTCACAGCCATGTACCAGATGTGCGGTGGGGTAGCCTCAACTACGTCGAAACCACCCGCCTTAAGTCCGGCGATGCTGTCCGGCGTCGGCACGGCAATAATGTCCGTCTCGCCGCTTCTAATGGAGGCGACACGGGCAGAGGGGTCTGGGATGGGCTTGAACACCACGCGTTCCAGCTTTGCGTCATCCCCCCAATAGCTATCGTTGCGGACAAGGCTGACCCGTTCCCCCCGGACCCTTTCCTCGAATTTGAACGGACCAGTGCCTACTGGGTGGTCGGCGATGGAGTCACCGTACTGTTGCAAGGCTGCCGGACTGATTAGACCCGTAGAGCCCGAGCCGCCCTGGGTCATAAGCTGCAGGAACGGTGAGAACGGTTGGGTAAGCGTTAGCTCGAGGGTTCTAGCATCCAGAACCCGGACGCCGCTCAGGTGCTGCCAAACATACGTTGTACTGCCCGCCGCCCTCGCGTTGTACTGTGGCGAGGCTTTGTCCCACATCCTGCGGATGTTGTATTCGACCGCCTCAGCGTTGAAATCCGTTCCGTCATGGAACTTCACCCCCTCGCGCAGCTTGAAAGTGTAAGTCGTTCCGTTCGGAGAGATGTCCCAGCTCTCCGCTAGGCCTGGCACCAGCGATGCCACGGGAGCCTCCGCTGACGGCTTCGAAAGATCCTCGCCAACTAGACCTTCGAAAATCTGGTGATTAATTCTATGAGTCACCCAGCCGTTGGCACCCTGCGGGTCAAGGATGTCTGGTTCGGATTCAATGCCTATGACTAAAGTATTCTCTGCGGATTGCGAGCTGCCCGCGCTGCCGCAAGCTGAAAGCGCAAAACCGGCCACAGCTACGAGGGCTGTAATTTTCCGTGCTTTTCTGCCGACGCGTGTGGTTAATTTCATTCGACTACCTTCTCGAGGAGCTCTGAGGGTGAGAAATGGGGGCAGCTGGACTTGTTCTGGTACAGCTCGCCAGTTGCTTCCATTTGGAAATATACGGATCTGTTGTTTCCACTTTGTGAAGGGCCTGTGACGCGCCGTGGTGCGGCGTCAGCGCCTTGCGCCTGTCTTGATGACAGGGCGGAAAAAACGAAAAGGACAAGCGCCGACGCGAGGATCAAAAGTAGGGCCGGGTTCCAGGGACCGGCAGTAATGTGCCCGAACCTGATAAGCGTGCCGCCGCCTTGGCGATGCCGCGACAGGAGGACCAAACCCATCAGAGGTCGGGTGCAAGCAGCAAATCTGCCTGCACGGCCGTCCACAGCAGGCCCAAGGCCGCCGCGTCGTCGTCGGGCTGCGGCAGCGACTGTGGGTACAGTGCGCTGCCACATCGCCCGGGTGTCCGGCGGCGGCAAAGCGGGTGAAGCCGATGGCCCGGTAGCGGCGCGGTCAGGCCTCGACCGAATGGATCATGACTCGGGCCGGCACGCCCATCTGCCAGCGATTAGCAAAGCAACGGAATGCTGTCAGGAGATCAAGCATTACGGGTGAGCCCTAATTCTGACTGCATGAGGGCAACCATCGGAACCACTGCTACAAATGGCCCTCGCAAATTCAGTGCCGAGGGGCAAAGCATGCCACCAGGATCCACGCAATTGGCGCCTTGGGCAGGATGGTCCTGAGCCTGGTAACGCCGCCGGTTTAGCCTTTCGTACGGGCTTTGGAGCGGAGCCGCTCATGCGTGCCCGCCTCTTGAGGGAGCTGCGGTTTCTACCTTCTGGCCATTACCGTGCCTCAGGCGGAGTTCCAGTGCCCCGTGTACCGTGGCCTTGAAATTGCCAGAGTATTGCAGCTGTGATCCAAGTGATGATGAAGACGCCTGCGATCCCGAAGCCGAGGAGTTCGAATTGCTCGGCCAACTCTGCAAGAGCATCCAGCCAGGTCCAGCCCAGTACGTTTGAGGCGAATCCGCTGGCGTAAACCGCAGCGACCAGTACTGCAACTGCGACGGTCATCATCGTTGTTGTGAGGTTGAAGAAGAGTGTTCGTAGTGGGTCTCGGTGGGACCATGTGTACAGCCTTGTCATGATGAGGCTGTCGGCTGTGTCGAATGTGCTCATTCCGGCGGCGAAGAGCAGCGGAAGGCTGAGAATTGCGAGCAGTGATACGTCGCCCCCTGTGGTAGCGGAGGCTGTCATGGCCAGCAGGGTCACTTCGCTGGCGGTCTCCAGCCCAAGGCCCATGAGTAGGCCGACGGGGTAGAGGTGCCAGGAGGAGGTGATCAGTGAACGTGCCCGAGTGCCGAGGAAGCGGGCAATCAGACCTCGCGCTGCCAGTTCCTTGTCGATAAGGGACATATCCGGCGCGCCCGTTTTTGTGCCCCGCCATAGGCGCCACAGTCCTCGCAGCACAGCTCCGTTGAGTAGTGCAACGAGAACGAGGACGAAGAGGGTTACGGCTGCCGCGACGGTTCCTCCGGTGTCCGAGAGTTTGGCCAAGGTGCCTTCATCGATGCTCCCTGCTCCCCACCAGATAAGCAGGGCGAGGATTACGACGACGGAGGAGTGGCCCATAGCGAAGAAGAAGCCGGCACCTACGGGCCGCCTGCCTCTGTAGATCATGGCCCTTGTGGTGTCGTCGATGACGGCGATGTGGTCGGCGTCGAAGGCGTGGCGCATGCCCAATACGTAGGCCAGGACGCCGGCGCCGGCTAGGCCGCCGGCGCCGGCGAGTTCTCCTTGAGCAGCCAGGTAGAGAACTATTCCGCCGATGTGAAGGGCCGCGACGACGCCGAAAATCCCTGCGAGTTTAGCTTTTTCCTGCCGATTCCATGCCGAGATCCTCGGTGCCTGGAGCGTTGCCGTGGCAGTCATGTCCGTTGTCCTGCTTTCTCATGTTGCAGCGCCGACGGAGCCATTAGTGGTGATCTGCCTGACCATGATTGTGGTCATCCTCCGGAGCTGGATGTGGATGCTCGTGGGAGTGGGTGCTGTCACGTGGGGTGTCGAGGATTTCCTTAGTTCGACGGTCGAGTTCTGCAGGGTCGAAGCCGCCGCGTTCTTTCAGGAGTGATTCCAGAGCTTCGACCCACCGGGCGTAGTAGTGCTCCGGCTTGTTATCTTCATCGGCTTCGTTAATGGCGGTGATCAGTTGGGATTGAAAGTCGTTCCAGGGGAAGTGGTCCGACTCGTAGTAAGCCACGCCGAGCGCGAAGCTGCGCAGTTCCCAGGGAAGCCGGAACGCTTCCTCTCCTGCCCGCGACGCACGGGCATCGGTGGAGTGGATATCTTTGATGGTTTCTTCGGAAATGATCTCGCAATTGGCCATGATCAGACCGCCGCTTCAACGGGGGCCAGGGTGGCGACGCCGATCATTGAGTCACGTGTGACCAGCGCTTCAAGCTCTTTGGCCGAGAGGTGTTCTGTCCCTTCAGGCCGCTGTGGGAGCACCCAGTAGCGCAGTTCAGAGCTGGAGTCCCAGACCCGGATGTTCTTGTCTTCAGGAACGTTTGCGCCAAATTCGGCGAGGACTGAACGGGGGTCCCGGACGGCCCGTGACCTGTAGGCCTCCTTCTTGTACCAGTTCGGCGGCAGGCCCAGAACCGGCCAGGGGTAGCAGGAGCAGAGCGTGCAGACGACGACGTTGTGGACCTCGTCGGTGTTCTCGACCGCGATCATGTCCTCGCCCTGGAGACCACCGACGCCCATCTCAGCGCATGCTTCGCTCGCGTTTGCGAGGAGGCGTTCTTTGAACTCCGGGTCCGTCCAGGCCCGTGCGACGACCTTGGCGCCGATCTGCGGCCCTACCTCATGCTGGTAGATATCAGTGATGCGTTCAACGGCTTCTGCAGAGACAACTCCGCGTTCGATGAGGATCGATTCCATGGCCTTGACCCGGGCGGTCATGTATTCATCAAATTGTGCGGTTTTTGCAGGCACCAGCGGCCCACTGTATGCGTGAGTGTAGTCAGGCATGTGTTCGTTCCTTCTTGATCTAAGTCAGTTACTGACGTGGGTGATATAGGGTTCCCAGAGGTCGATGCTGATGGTAGTTTTAGGGTCGCCGATGCCGCTGCCGAACAGGTCCTCAGATGAGAACAGGACTGTGTAGACGTGGTCCGGGTTTTCGCCGCGGCCGTCCGAGGCTGTGTCAGGGAAAACGAACACGCCGTGGTGGGCGGTAATCTCACCGACCGCGCCGCGGACGTAGCCGGCCTTCCGGGTGTGTCCTACCGGGACGGTAGGTGAGACGAGCACACGGTCTCCGAGCTTGAACTTCGCCGGCCGGCCAATGTCGCGCCGGGTTGAGCCGCCCTGGAAGGCCATGGTCTCGACCAGCTTCACAAGGTCCGGGTTCACTGTTTCAGGAAGCGGCAGTGACGGGTCAGCAAGGTACTGTGCTGTACGCCGCTCAAGTTCTGCCGGGAAGCCCGGGTTCTCGCGGGCGAGGTATTCCTCGAAGGCGTGCATCCAATGGGCGTAATAGGGATGGGTGAGGTAGTCGACCGGGTCCATCCGTTCAATGGACGCCCGGAACTCGTCAAGATTGAAATAACCGGCCGCGGCGGACTGTGCGAAAAAGGCAAAAGCGGCCTTTTCCCATTCCGCGTGCCAGACCGGCTCGTCTTCTTCCGTGAGTACCGGGCCGAAACCGTCAGCGCCACCGAGATCGTGAATGCCGTTCATGAAGCGGACCCCGCGAACTGAGGCAGCGCTTCTGAGGGCAGCCGGGGGTGCGTGCGGTGGAAATCGGTAACTGACTGGTATGCGTGAGCTGCCTGCAGGATGAGCTGCTCATTGAATTCGGCGCCGACGAACTGGAATCCCAGCGGGGTTCCGCGATCGCTGAATCCCCCGGGCAGGGTGATGGTGGGCTGGCCGGTGAAGTCGAAGGGAGCTGTGGGCACCAGCACTGCCGAGAGCAGCCCTGCATTGCTGCCGAAGGTGCTCATCGTCTCAAGTGTCGGTGAGGCATAGCCAATGCCCGGCATGAGGAGAATGTCAATGTCTTGGAAGGTTCGCCTCATCCGTCCCGTGAATGCGCGCCGTGATTCCAATAGACGCTGGTAGTCAATCCCGCTCAGCGACCTACCCTGCTCAATCAGGTTTGCCAGAGCCGGTCCGTATTCGGAGGCCCTGGCCGGGTAGGTTTCCAAGTGTGCCGTGGCCGTTTCTATGGCGCAGTGCGGTGCGAAGTCGGCCGAAACCGTGGCAAGATCCGGGAGATGGATGTCGCTGACTGTCCAGCCAAGACCTTCAAGCGTAGCGATGACGCCTGTGAGCATCTGCTGTGTCGCCGTATCAAAGCTGGCAAGGAGTGTGCGATCGATGCCGACCCTCGGTGCACGGGTCATCCGAAGATTTTCGAGGTAGTCAGGTACAGGCTGCAGCGAGGCCGTCGGATCGTTTGCATCAGCCCCTGCGATGACACCCAGGATGGCTGCGCAGTCTCGTGCGCTTCGGGCCATGGGGCCGATGTGGTCGAGGCTGGCTGCCAATTCTGTGATGCCGTACCGGCTCACCCGGCCCCACGTGGGCTTCAGCCCGGTAACACCGTTCATGCTGGAGGGAAGGCGGATGGAACCGCCGGTATCCGAGCCGAGGGAGCCAAAGCAGAAGCCAGCCGCTGTGGCGACGCCGGAGCCGCTGGAGGAGACTCCCGTCCATGTGTCGGCGTCCCAGGGGTTGACCGGCTTGGGAAGGTCGGGGTGATGGTCCGTGTACGCTCCCTCAGTCATGCGAAGCTTCCCCGTCAGAACGGCACCCGCTTCCCGCAACCTGGCGACGACTGTCGAATCGTACGGCGACACGTAGTTAGCGTGGATGGTGGTGCCGGAACCGGTGGGAGCGTCGGTTGTGTAAGCCAGGTCCTTCACGGCAACCGGGACGCCGTGCAGCGGACCCCGATAGTGGCCGCGGGCAATTTCCTGATCGGCCTGTTCGGCAGCTTTGAGGGCAACTTCATCCATGACAGTGACATAGCTCTTAAGGGCCGGATCGAGGGTCTCGATGCGTTCGAGAATGGTTTGTGTCACCTCAAGGGAGGTGGTCTGGCGGGAACGGATCAGCTCGGCAACCTCGGTAAGTTCAAGGTACGCAAGGTCGGTGTGGGCTAGCACTGGGACTCCTTATCCGTTAGGCGACCGTCGCTCTAACTACTTCCAATTGGAAATATATGCGCAACTTGTTTCTGGCGCGTGACAAATTCGTGACGGCTATGTGGCGAGGAATCCGGTCAGGGAACCGGGGAAGGACATGTTAGACGCACAGCCGCCCGCCCCATCCGATCCACTCGGTCTTGAGGGCCCTGGAAGCAACGACGAGACAAGATCCCAGCAATCGGACTCTTGTCTTGCGTGATGCGACGGCGCCCTCACTAATTCCCATGTTGCACGGCGTGACACATTTCCTGTCGGCCTTGCCGGCGGAGGAATCCGGTCAGAGGACAAGGAAGGACATGCCAGCCGCAACAGCCAAATGTATGTCGTACTGGGGGCGAATCCCCAAAGCCTCGGGTGGAGTATTTGGGTCGTCGAAGGCACCCAGAGCCGCGGAGGTCAGCAGCCCCGCAGTGTCGAGGGCGGCAACTAAGTGGGCTCCGTCATAGCAGTGCTCGGCCCAGGAATTCAGGACAGGGGAATGGTCACCAAAAGCTGAGCGGTACCGTGCGTTGAGTTCCACGCGCCGCTCAGAGGGAAGCGACTCGAAGGAGTGCTGGGTGGAGTAAAGGTTTCCTGAGCTGTCCCCGTTTATGGCGTACAAAACATTTTCCTCAAGACCCCCGGAGAACCGGAGCAGCCTCTGGTCCAAACTCCGGCCACGGAGAGCGAGAAGGGTTTTGGTGAGGTCGCGTCCTGGCATGTTGATGATGATTCCTCCGGCGCTGCTCGAGGTCAGGTCGTTAATGACACCCTCAAGCGTTGCTCCCACAGTCCCTACGGGAAGAAGCCGATCGAGGACGACTCGTCCCGAATGAGACTCGACGACGGCCCTGGCTGCACGGCGCATGGCACGAGGCCAAACATAGTCGGTTCCGACAATTGCCCAATCCAGCACCTGGCGTTCCGACATGACCCTAGCGAGACCGGACATGAGCTGGACCGGTGATTCCCCCGAGCAGTACAGCCCAGGAACGAGGTCTGCGGCCTCATGTCCAGCAGTGAAGACGTAGGGCACATGCCGTCGGGCGAGTGCGCGCTCGACGTGCTCCCGAGTCCTGCTGGTGTGCAATCCGACGAACGCCTCGACAGCTCCGCTGGATGAAAGCTCCGAAACCATGCCAGACACATGGTCTGCAGGGCCCCCGGAATCAAGGACGACGAACTCCACCTTGCGCTCAGCGGACGTGCGTAATGTATTTATCTCCATTCCCGCAAGCAGAGCGGCCTCCAACGCAGAGGGTCCCGCCATGCCAAGCACACCAGACATAGGCAGGGCAAGGCCCACACGGAACGTGCGGCGGCTTGGCCCTTGAACCAAGGCCTCCAGTGGATCGAGAATCCTGACGTCAGTGGGCATACCATGTAGCCTGTACTGGAAAGTTCCAAACGGAAGCGGGGGTTAGGGTGGTACACACTGATATCGGCGCCACCGTGGAAATTGACGAACTCGCCCAATTCATCAATGCTTCGCGCGTCCTTGACCGGACCCTAAACGCAATTCTTGCCGAAGATGGCTTGCGCGAGGACCTCTGGCGGATCATGCATGCCCTGGCGCAACAGCCAGGCATGCTCATGGGGGAGATCTCAGAAAAGTTGACGCTTCCGGCCGCCACAACAACCCGTCTGGTCGACCAGCTTGCCGACAACGGTCTCGTGTTCCGTCGGCCCGCTCCTGAGGATGGGCGCAAGGCCGCAGTGCACCTGTCCAGGACCGGACATGAACGGCTAAGTCGCGTGGCGTCCCTGATCTCTGCACGCTCAGCGAGCTTAAAGCTTCCGGTGCTGCAGCGCGCGTAGGTTTCAAAAAGCACTTATCTCCTTTATAGCCCTGGAGGTTTCTTCCTTTCAGGAGCATGCGCAGGCTCTGCCATGCTCAGTTTGTGCGGCACGTGGGGCCTTAGTTCTGCTTGGAAGTATAAAATCGCTTCGTTTCGCGCCCGTTTCCAGCGCGTGACGAAAGCTTTGGCGAAGAAGATGCCCTTGGGAGGGATGAACCGGAGAACATCCTCTCGCGGCTGTACCGGCGGGGGGGGCTTCACTCCAGCTTGGCGTGGCGCAAGTACTGATAGACCGTCTCGCGGTTGATGCCGCTATCACTCACTACCAAGAGGATCTCGACAAAGTTCGAGGGCCTGAGCCCGGCGCAATACCGTGCCCAAGCCCTCGCGGCTTAGGGTTTATTTAGCCGGTCCAACTTCCGGAGACTGTTCAGATTAGTCCGGGGCCCTCTTCATATGGTTGGAGCCGACGATCAGTTGAGGTCGAAGATTGCGACACGGTCGCTTCTGTAGCTGTTGACCCATAGTTCATTACCGACGTCTATTGCACCGGTGGTCATGCCGAATTGACCGAATTCGTTGCCTTCAATCAAGGTTTCGGACGTCGATGTATCCGGGTTGTATCTGTCCACTCTCACTCCAGTTTCGGGGCAGTTGACTCTGGTAGATGTGAAGCACTCCAACGCTTCCTCTACATTGGCGGTGGTGCCGCCAATGAAGAAGGTCCGACCGTCCGCAGCCCATGTCAGGTTGTCAGGGGTGTAGTTCAGGTCAGTGGTCTCGACAGTTCCTGACACCAAGTCGATAGTCACTAGCTGCTTGCCGGACCATGCCGCCATGTATGCCGTAGCACTGTCAGGGAAGACGATCACACCGTTTGGGCCAGATACATTGTCGAGTCCGGGCAGAATTGACCATTGCCCGTCAGTGTTCCATTTAAGTAGTTGGCCTTGCGGAAGGCCGTCGGTCGCTTTTCGCAGGTTGTCAGGATCGCGTGGGTCCCAGAGGCTGGTCACGAGCAGGCCTCCCGTGGGTAGCACCGCGACGTCATCGGGCCAGGCACCTTCGGGTGGGACTAAGCATCCGGTCCATGTCAATTTCGGAGTGTCGGCGGACATATCTACCTCGAAAATTTCAACGACGTCGCGGCCGCCGTGGTTCACTGCGTACAGCGTCGAAGTCCGCCCGTCGACGTCGATGCTACCCATTCCGTGGGGATTGAATACGGTCCAATCGGGTGCATCGGAGCATGCGCCGTATGCAGGGTCGGGTGCAATAGCAATTTCTTGCGGTTCTATGGCGCGAACCGACCTATCCGTGTCGAACAGAAAAAAGCGCCCCGGAGTGCCGGTGATCGCCAGGTCGCTCCCGATCAACTTGCCGTCGGACAGTCGCACGAAGTCCTCGACATTGTCTACTTCGCAAATGAATTCCACTCCATTGCTTGGGGCGCACCCATCGGCCTGCGAGCCCTCTGTACTCACTGCTGATGCGGTATCCGGTTCAGGCGAGGTTGCTCCCTCGGACGGTGCTGAACACGACACCACGAGTAGTGATATGACCGCACACGCCCCCCAGTTCGCGGTTCGGCGTAGTAATCGTGTTGAACGTAATTCGGTGTTGTTGGCCACGGGCTCTCTGATATCGAGTTGGTGTCAGACAAGAGGGGCGGTTGTCGCACGCACTCATGGTTGGTCTCATGGAGATGGAGGAGCTTCCCAAAGATTGTGAGGGGTCTCCCTCATCATCAGTGAAGTGGCGCTTCCATTTCGCGCTGGTAGCGGTACTTCGGCTGGCGTCGCAATTCCGAGAGCGATCCGAAGCAGCGGGGTTAGGGTCAAGCAGTGGTTGCCTGATGCACGGCTGCTGTACCGGGAAGAGTTAGGTGAGTTTGATGACGGATTTGATCATGTCGGCTGGCTTGTTGCGTGCGGTTTCAAGGCAGCCTGCGATGGAGTCCCAGCCCTCGTAGCG
>NZ_JBHVZR010000031.1:0-15502 GCF_042879835.1 Pseudarthrobacter sp. NPDC058329 | reverse complement strand
TTCTCCAGCTCCGCCTCTCGACAGTGGCACAACGCAAGAACTCAAAGCGGATTCTAGGGAATAGTTCGAAAACGAATATGCACCGTTACCAGTAGCGGCTGAGAGGGGCTCCACGAAGGCCTCCTGGCGAACATTCTGGCGTGCACTCTAGGACTGAATTAATCGCAGCGACTCATCATCTCTTGGCGCGGCTGCAGCCTCTGCCCGGGCACCGGCAATTGGCGAAGATCCAGTCAAATAGCGGTTGACCTGAGCTTCGGTGCATTATGTGCCCCTGCAGCTGGGAACCCCTGTGAAACCGGAAAGGTGGGACTAATAGCCGACGTTATGTAAAGCTGAAGGCAGAACGGGCCGAGAGAAGGCTCCAAAAAGGGCGTGTTTCTTGTACGAAGGCTGTGAGGTGCCTCAGCCTTCGCACTCGATGCAGTACGAATGGCCGTTGCTTTCCCGCGCCAGCTGCGACCGGTGCCGGACGAGGAAACAGGAATAGCAGGTGAACTCGTCCGCGGCCTGGGGAATCACCTGCACGATGAGCTCGTCAGAGATGATTTCCCCGCCAGGTGTCAGCCCTTCATCGAGGGCGTCGGCTTCGTCCAGCTCGGTGACGACGCTGCGCGCATCAGGGGCGTTCGCGGACTGCAAGTCCTCCAGGGAACGGTCCTGGGATTCCTTGACGTCGGAACGGACTTCGTCATAGTCGGCTGCCACGGAGGTGCTTCTTCCTTCTATCGTTTCTCTGATGCCCTTTCCGGACGAGACTGTAACGTACGCGGTCGCGCACTTGTTCCTCAACGTGTGCGAGCCATATTGGCGCACTTGAGGTGCGCGGCCAGCACTTCCGCCCCGCAGATCAATAAATACGTCAGGACGTAATTGGTGCTCCAGGCTTCAGAACGCGGTCCGCCAGAATGGCGAAGCTCCGGTCAAATAGCGGTTGACCGAAGCTTCGGTTCATTATGACCCCTGCAACCTGAGAAACTGCTGGGAGCCGGTAACCCACAGGCTCAGCGCCGCCGCTCCGCACGTGTAAGACCAAGGGGGAGCCAAAAATGAACCAGCCGCCACTCCCCCGCCACTGCCTCTTAGCGAAGGACGCCCCAACCCGGGAATGTTGCTGCCGCTGCTTGTCGGGCCGATAGCCGGCTTATGTAAAGTAACAGTTTTGGAAGGCCTCGCTGACCTGGGTAACGGGAGACGATTAACTGTCTCGTTCAGCGAGCAGATACTTTTCGGGATGCTGCAGATCTGCTTCTGCTTGAGACCGGCAGCTGGCTTGGCGGTGGCAAGTGGGTTATCCGCCGGCTGGCCGCAAGCAATCATGAGGTAGCTGTCCGTCTCCTGGCCTGGGCCGCTGACCCAGCCCGCGATCCGGAATCACTGATCGGTCTCGCGCACGACGTACTCGACATTTCAGGCGGTTACGTCCAGGAGGGTTTCACCCGCGCCAGGGTGACCTGAGCGGCACCTAAAACACATGTGTACTCCCCTACGCGTGTGGGGTATGCGTTAAGGATCAGATCGTCAGGCACGGAATGAATCCAGGGAAAGCCCCAGCGCGGTCCCGCCGGTTCCTACGCAAGGGCGTGTTCCCAGACGGCTTGGTTTTCCAGGACGTATTCAGCAGCTGCCCGCCAGTGCTCTCCATGGCCATTGACGTACATGTCGGCCCAGGGCTGGAACCCGGTCTCGTGCGAGGACTTCAGAAGGTCGTACATCGCGGCCGTTCGTTTGGCCATCGCCCCGGGCAGGGCCTTACGCAGTTCCTCGTCGGCTCCATAGCCGTCAACGACTGCCCGCAGTCTTAGCGCAGCTTCGTCTACCGGCTGGCCGGCGAAGAGCACGCCGAAAGACTGTACGGCGTATGCCAGATCCCACAGCTTGGTGCTCGGCCCAGCGGCATCCCAGTCGATGAAAACCCAGCGCTCCCCCATAATCAGGTTCCACGGCGCGAGGTCGTTGTGGCACATCAGATCAGGGTTCTCCGCCGGCAGCAGCTGGTTCCAGCCCTTTGTGTCGGGTAGCTCCATGCTTTCGCTGGCATCATGAATCTGTCGGATCAGCTGGCCCACGCGCAGGAGATCGTTGTGACGGAGCGGCAGTTGATCCAGCGCGGACACGCCTTCGACGAACTCGATGACGTGGCGCCCGTCCTTGTCCCGGCCCAGGGGCCGTGGAACATCAACACCTGCTGCGCAGAGCACGCCGAGGTAGCTCTGCACGGCAGCAGAATTGTGCAGCCACGGCTTCCGGACGGTGTTGCCGATACGCACTACGCTTTCCGAAGCATTGCCACCGGTCAGTTCTTGTTCTTCTGCAGTCACGCAGGGAACGCTAGTTCTCTTGGAGGACGAGGACCAAAAGGCTCTCGTGCAGATCGTCCCCCATATTCTTCCTCTTGACTTGAATACAGTCGAACGTGAGGGCTCATTCGGGTCGTTATAAGAGAGCCCATGGCAACGGCTCCGATCAAACCGTCGGCCGTCGCGGCACCCTTTGCCAGCTGAGTTCGGGGTGTTCCGCGCCTGTCAAAGCGGCCGGACATGCGAAGAACTCCCTAAACGAGCGTTTGTAGTCGCGGTGCCGTCAACTGTATGTCTACTGCATTGCAACTACTGGACGCCTGGCTGCGGCCGACATTCGGAACGAACACTGCTTCCTGGCTGAAAAACTAACTAAAGGCCATCCGCCAAGGGGATCCGCCGGTCCAGCCGATACCTTCCAGAAAGATGTCTTCTGCAGCTTCTATGGCATCGTCCAGCGAAGGATCGTCCGGACTGATCTCCGCGAATAAATAGTCCGTCCAATGGCGCTCCTTCCGGGACCATTTGGACAGCAATCCGGGATACCAATAGACCCACAAGTAGTCCAGGGCTACATGTTCATCCAAGGCGGGCAGTAGATGCCCGATCACCGGTCCCGCGGTGATGAGCTCCAACGCAAACCCGTCCATGGGATGAATGATCAAGAAGGCATTCCGGGACATGTCGGAGGATCCGACTTTGTGTTGCAGGGCCTCAGCTGCCTCCATGATCTTCTTCGAGCCCAGTTCGAGAATCTCGAAGGCATTCTGTATTTTGACCTGGTACGTGTCGCCCAGCCTCATGTTGTACTCGTGCTTGCGCCACTTTCCAGGGAGCGACTTTACCTCTACAGCTGCGCGGAGCGACCCGCCGAACGGCCAGAGCGGTGTTTGAGCGCTGGTGCGCTGGAACACAAGGTCGACCCCGCCGTCTTCGTCTACCTCCACGGGCAGGAGATACAGAGCTGTCATGAGAATCGCCGCAATATGCTCCCCGGATCGCACCTTCAGCTTCTCGGCTTCAGGCATCTGAACCAACTGCTGCGCGGCATCAACCAGGGCCGCGGCAGGCGTGGCCACCACAGAAAGCCCTTTGGGTTCACGGTCCCGCGGAGGTTCTCCCCAAATGCTTGTTTCGCTGCGCATACTCGTCTTTCTGACCCCTCAACGAGGTCCGGACTGTTGAGGTCGCCTACCCGTATCCGGGCTTCCCGTCAGCGAACCAGCGTAAGCTTCGGCCGCTCGTCTACAAGCCCCAGCACTTGCCGAACCCGTTCCGGAGCCCATCTGAGCTCATTTGCCAGATCGGCCACAGCAAACCCGATTTTCTCAGCAACTTTCATTGCCTCGGTCAGCAGCATCGGGACTTCTCCCGGGTAGTCCGCCACGGACGCCTCCTGCCGGTTGCCGGACCTTAGTTTTTGGTACGCACGCCGGACGGAAACATCTGAAGCGCCCTTGAGTTCCTGCATGCGAAACACCAGCGCCTCCGACGAAACACCCCACGTCTGGCTGATCTGGCCAAGCCGTGGAAGGTTCATGGTGGCAGGGAGAACCGGCTCTATTTCGGCCCGCGGCATAAGAAATTCAGCAGCAAATGCATCAGCTTCGCGTTCCTGCCGTGGGTCCCCGACAGCGAGTTCGCGATGGAGGATGAGATGGCCAAGTTCGTGGGCGCACGTAAACCTGTGCCGGTAGACAGAACGGGCCCTTTCCGGGGTCACGACGACGATGGGGCGGTTCAGTGCTGCCGTAGAGAATGCATCCACCCGCGCGGTTTCGTCTTCGTCGCCGCGGAGAGTGAGAACCGAGACGACGATGCCGTTGCGCTCCATGAGTTCCACCAGGTTGGGAACCGGGCCGCTGGGCACCTCCCAGTAGGCTCTGAGGGCCCTGGCTGCTTCTATGGGGGACATGCTGCTGTCCGCTTCGTTGAACGGAACATTCACATCCGGGAAGGCCACCCGCTTTTCGAGCGCGAACGTTACTTCCCACACCTGTTCGACAAAGGAAGTTGCCTTGAGCCGCTCCGACGCGCGCGTCGAGCGAAGACTGCGGAAATGGGCCTGGGAGACGTCCAGTTTTCCTATCGGCCTGCCCATGGCAAAAAAAGCAACAGGCTGTCCCAGCTCCTTGGCCAGCAGGCCCAATATTTCAGGACGTGGTGTCACGCCGGCCTCGTATTGGCCGATGGCAGCGCCTGACACACCAACCGCGTCGCCCAGCGCTTGCTTGGTAATCCCTGCCAACCGCCGCGCCTGCGTCAACCTGGCAGGATCAAAGTGATCTCTGACAGCCTGGGACGACATCAGTTCTTCGGTTGAGAACAGAGTGAGCTGCCTGGTCATGATCCGGATGCTTCCTTAGGCATCAGGTTGAAGCCGCGGCGGGGCTCGGAATCGAAGCTCTTCGGCTCCGACTTTGCTGCTGCATCCGCCGAGTCCGCATGGAAGAGCTCCTGGGTGTTCTGCAGGATAAGCGTGCCGTCCTCATCCAACTGGGCATCAGCCCACACTGCATGGTGCAAGGCCTGATGGTTGCTGGCATAGGCAACGACTACTACCGGGTGATGCTTAAGCGACTCGGAATCCTCCAGCTCCTCCAGAGCGTCAACGAGTTCGATTTCCTCGGGCGTCAGGGTGGCGCGGGCGCCGTCGCCGAGGTCGAGCATTCCCTGTGAGGGGCCCACCGGCATGGAAAAGGTGCCGATCCGGGAATCCGACGTCCCATACTTCTGCTGGTGCAGGTCAGCCGTGGCCAGCCTGGAGTACCGCCAGGGAACGAGAGCCGTGCCGTTGACGACGAGCACCTTGGGCTTGCCCTTGCCGGGCCGCTTGAATTCAACTCCCTCAAGTCCCGCCAGCGCCTCCTCGAGCCTCTCCTGGACGGTGTAGCTCACCTGACCGTAGGACCGCTTATGCTTCGACTTGATCAGCGCCTGGCCGTCGGCATGCTCATTGTGGCAGTTCGTAAGAGTGGTCAGGATGATCCCAGGAAGGCTCTTTCCGTGGGCACTAAAGCGACGAAACGACCATTCGATGTCGACCGCGTTCTTCAAAGCAACCTCCTGTAGTTTTCTACCTGAAACCTACACGAGCACTTTAGAAATATCCAAGAACGCGACACTCTTGGGCGTGTCGCCTTTCGGCCGGGTGCCATGAGGGGCCGACCGGATCAAAACTCGGCCTTTAAGTAGCGCTTCCCCAAATCCATGGATCCGCCCTGGTTCATGATGTCCAGAGCCAGACTGCGGACCGTCTCCAATGCTTCGTCATCACGAATGTTGGCGGCGAGAATCCCGGTCACCGGCTGGAACTTATGGATACCGGTCAGGTGGTCACGGTCACGCAGGTGGTCGGCGCCCTTCTCGAAGGTCCGGATGAATATGGGCAGGTCGCCTCCGGTGCTTATAAGCAGGCTGATTTCGAAATCGCTGGTCATGTCCAGCCGCTCGGCTGTAGCTCGTGCAAGATGGACGATGTGGGCTGAAAGCTGTTGGGCATCCCTGGCATGGACGTCGTTCGGTTCGAAACCTTTTCCTTTGACAAGGGCCTGGTAAGCCACGCTCACGCTTCCATCGTCGTGGATTTCGACGACTCCGGAGGCTTGACCCCCATGCCCGCCTAAAGAACGCCATTTCCGATACCCGGCGCGGGCATTTGAATCGACGTAGTCCAATCCGTCCCTGCCCTTCAGATAGGGGTTCCCGTGCACCAGGGACGCCAAAATGCTCCCGGCATCCTCCCGGCTGATCCGCCCCGCATATGCAGGACGGGGGCTTGTGGGACGTGCCGCCGCAGCAAGTACGGTTCCGTCGCTTAGGCCGCTCATGGTTTGGTCAAGGAGGTCCGCCAGATCCCTGGAGTTGTTCCTGCGGTCCTCGAAGCGCGCGCGGTAGGCCTGTTCGATGTCCCGCTCGCTCATGAACACGGTTTGGGCGCCGTAACGTCGCGGCGCTCTGAAGGCATCATCCTTCATGGCAAGATGCGGCATCTCCAGACTTGCCGGCACCGACAGGATCACGGCAAGGGAGCCGTCGTTCTGGTCTTCCAAGGGAATGAACTCCAGGCCGTGAACCGGCGGCTGGATAAGGGAATACGCCCAGCCCCTCAGTTTCCGCTCGATGGCATCCGTCCACGCCTCTACGGAAACTATGTCCTTCGCCGCGCTGCTGGCCCTGTCTTCGGCCACGCCGTAGACAATCATCCCTCCGCCACCGTTGACCATGGCTGCAACATCCTTGGCAAACTCCTCAGGTGCTTTGGGATTACGGCTGTCAGGCAGCCTCTCCTTCCAGTCGAGGTCGCCTTTTTCCGTCACCTGCCGCTCGATAGCGCTGTGGACCATAGCGAACGCCAGCTCGGAAGGAGGGAGCCCAAGGGCGCGGTGCAGAGGTGTGAAAGCCATGGATGAAATTCTTGCACCCTGGTCCGTGGCCCCTTGACCTCCTGCTTCACCACAACGCCGACAACTTCGGATCCCGCGGAGCTCATGCAAGGGAGGTTGTGGCAGAGGTGGCGCCCTCAAGTCAGGGTCATGCTGCGGTCCGCGCACGGGGTGTGACACGACCCCGGCGTCCTGGTTCGCATCAGACGCAGGGCGCCTCGATAGGATTCAGGAAACACAATGGGGGACTAAGTGGAACATACCGACAGCCATCTCGTAAGAGGTCCTGCAGGCGAAAGCCGCGTCAGGAGGACCCATGTGGGCTGATAATGAAGCGGATCTGGACCTGCTGGGCTTCGACTTCCTCGTCGACGAGCTCGTAATCGCTTTAACCGAACCCCGGCTGCTCCCTTTGACGATCGGGGTGCTCGGGGACTGGGGGTCGGGCAAGAGCAGCCTGATGCAAATCGCTGCCCGGGAGCTGAATGACCACTACGAAGAAAGGGCTCAGGCCGGCGGTGAGGACCTCGCCAACGCTCCTTACCTGACCATCAACTTCAGCCCGTGGCAGTACGAGGATCATAACGACGTCAAAATCGCCCTCATGTCCGCAGTCCTCGACGCGATCTCGACCCGTGTCCCCGACGCTGAAGAGCGGGTCGGGCGCCTCCGCAGGATTCTGGACAAACTGGGACGGCTCGGCCGGCGCGTCGGGCGTGCAGGGGCCGGCGCCGCCCCGACGGTGCTGCCGATAATTCTGCAAGGTGCCATGCCGGAGATGGATTCCGGCACCATGGAGCTTGTAACAGCTGCCACCAACGCCGCAGCCTCTGAAGCTCATAAGGCTCTCGATGACCCATCGCCGCATCAGCCGTCCGTTGCAGGGAACCCGGGAACGCCGACAGGCGACGTCGATATGTTCCGCCGGGAGTTCGCGGCGCTGGTAGAAAACATCCCGGGCTGCGAGGCCGTCATCGTCTTCATCGACGACCTCGACCGCTGCCTGCCCGAAACCGTGGTGGACACTTTCGAGGCTATCCGGCTGTTCCTGAACACCCCTAAGACGGCCTACGTTCTGGCCTTGAACCAGAACGTCGTGGAATCCGCAGTCGACTCGCGTTATCCGGAACTGCGCAAGCAGGATGGGGCCGGCATCGGTCGGGACTATCTGGAGAAGATGCTCCAGCTCAAGATCGCCATCCCTCCCCTGTCGGCGCCCGAAGCCGAAACGTACGTGAACCTGCTCTTCGCTGAACTGCATCTAAACGACGAGGAGTTCGCGAAAGTCCTCAAGCAATCCGTCGAAGTACGACGGGGAAATGGCCTGGCTGTAGCTTTCAACACCGGTATCGCCGGTGACGTTCTGGGGGACATTCCAGCGAAGCTCGCGGCGGACCTGAAGTGGGCCGCCGACATCTCCCCGGTAATGGGAGCTTCCCTGCGTGGTAACCCACGCCAGCTGAAACGGTTCCTGAACAATCTCCTCCTGAAGCATCGAAGCGCGGTCCGCCGCGGAGCCGCCCTCGAGCTCCCTGTCCTGGCGAAACTGATGGTTTTGGAGGATCAATACAACACCGACTTCCAGAAGCTCTTCGATTGGGATCTGGCAGCCGGCGGAGCCTGTTCCGAAATAAAGGATGCTGAGGCTCATGCCCGGATCATGCCCGGCGGAGTAGAGGCCCCCAAAACAGCAGGGAAGACACCGGCTGGGGACCCACAACCGACGAGGAACGAAAGCCGGGCAGCCACCAAGGAGGCCCCCGCCGCTCCGCTGAACGAAGCCCGGAACTGGGCCAGCAAGACCCACATCGCCGAGTGGCTTCGGGCAGACCCCGCGTTCGCGGGCATCGACCTGCGCCCCTACTTCACCTACTCACGGGACAAGCTGTCCTTCGGAGTGTCCGCGTCCCGTCTCGCACCCCATTTGCAGCGCCTGATCACCGACGTTCAGTCCGACATCGATGCGAGCCGGCGCCAGCAGTACGCTGCGGTCTCGGCCCTGGACTCCAATGACCGCGCTCAGTTTGTCGAAGCGCTCCTTGAGCGGGTTCAGCGGGATCCATCGTCCACGGCGCTGACGGCGGTCCTGGAACTGGCGGAAAAGAACCCGGACATGGTCTCTGCGGTGTCGTCTGCCCTGCAGCGCATACCGCCGTCAGCAATTCCGGTCGTGGCCGGCTCCATGGCCGTCCGCCGTCTGCCTCGCGGAAACGCCGACGTCGCTGCTCTTTTCGACAGGTGGGAAACCAGCGAGAACGTAAAGCTCCGTACCGTCGTCACACAAGCCCGCAAAGCTTCGGAGACGAAAGGCGGACCAGGTGGGAACTTCCGCTGACCGTTCCGCGGGTAAAGGTGGAGACTGGACACCGCTCAAACATGCCACGGCCACCTATGTCCGTGGCCTTGGGAACCGCGGCTCCACAGACCGGGCAGGCCGCGTTCTCGGACGTCACGTTCCACTGCTTGGCGGCACGCGCGGCGCTGTCTCATCTGCCCGTGCCGGCACCGCCGGCATCAGCCGCCTCGGAGGTTTGCTGGCCGGTCTTGGCACGGGACCGGCAGGCGAGGCATTCACGTCCCTCGGCTTGTCCCACCTCGTCGGCCAGGACAGATTCACGGTCCTCGACGAGCTTGTCACCTTTATCGCGGGCACCGGTGACGACCTCGACTCCGTCGCCGCACGTGACGCCGCCTGCGACGTGCTCGACGAAGTGTTCGGCGACGCGGATTCGTGGGAGGAACTCAATGAGGTCAGCGTCAGCCGTGAGCAACTTGGAACGGTACTCGAACGCTTTCTCTCGCTCTACGTCTACAACCGCGTTCCTGTCGTTGCCGAACGCCTCAGCCGCATGACTGACCCTACCGCCATGCGGCAAGCTGACCAGGAAATGCGGCAGATCATTGCAGATCTGGTCGCCATCCACCTGCCGTCAGACCCGTTCGCTCTCGACTGGAGCGGCCCGGAGGGCCGCGCCATAGCCGAGCGTGCGGTCACGTCGACCTACGAACTCCTGACCGCGCTCGATGGCGAGGACCAGACATGACCGAATACCTTGTACGGACTGAACTCACCGCGGCGTTGAACGTTCCTGCTGACTCCCGCCTGCTGGACTGGGCACCAGGGAGCACCTCCGCGACGATCCAGTTCGGAAACCGGGCTGGATCGGAGTTCTTTACGGGCTGGCGCGCCCCTCGGGAAGCTCTCGACCTGTTCCTGCTGGGAGCGGCGCTGTACTGCGCCGACAAAACCACGCTGCGCTCCCCCTCGGTCGACGTATGGACTCGGGACATCTCCATAAAGCTGCCGGTACAGGACGAAAGCGCCTGGCGCGACGCGCATTGGGACAAAACGCTCAACTTCCTCACCGGCGACCAGTGGACGATCACCCCCTACGCCGGGCAAGGTTCGCCGTTGAAGGGAGTGCGTCTGGTCCCGGACGATGTGACCCCGGTAGGCGCCATCGACGCTGTGAGTCTTTTTTCGGGAGGACTCGATTCCCTCACCGGTGTCATCGACCTGCTCGAAGAGGACCCGGACCGGCGGCTTTGCCTCATCTCCCACAACGAGGGCGATCAGGCGTCCACAGCCCAAAAGAAGCTCTTGAACAAATTACGGTCCCGCTACGGCGGGGAGCGGCTGCACGTGAGGCGTTTGTTCCTGCGCCCCGCACCGGCCACGAGGCAGCAGGCACGTCCGCTACCCGAATACCGGGAGACGACGACGCGGTCACGATCCATGTTGTTTCTCACTGCGGGGCTCGCTCTGGCTGCCTCGGTCGGGCCCGATGTGCCGGTCTATATCCCTGAAAACGGCTTCATCGGAATCAATGTTCCGCTGACCCGGTCACGTTCGGGAAGTTACAGCACACGCACCACGCACCCCTACTTCATCGACATGCTGCAACGGGCGGCCCGAGAGGTAGGGGTGGGCAACCCGATCCTCAATCCATTCAGGCTGCAAACCAAGGGCGAGATCCTCGCCGGCTCCCGCAATCCCGGGCTGCTCAAGGAGCTGGCACCCGACAGCATTTCGTGCTCCCATCCAGAAGCGGCACGCTACGCGGGCCGCCAGCAGGGGAACTGCGGATACTGCTTCCCTTGTCTGATCCGGCGGTCGTCCATGGCCTATGTCGGATGGGACGGTCCTGCCGGTTACGCGTGGGACGCTCTGAGCGGTAAAGGCCTTTTGGACCGCGACACACGAAGAGCCGCGGACCTGCGGGCCGTCATAAACGGTGTTTACGCGGACCGGCCGGACCGCGACGTCCTGCGCAACGGGCCCACCCCGAACGGGGAACACAGGGACTTTCTGCGGGTGTGGCGGGGAGGCATTGCCGAGTTGCGGTCCTGGTTCGACGGCGCTACCGGCGAAACCGAACGGCTCATAAGGGGGCTGAAGTGATCCCGGAACGCCTGCTCGACACCCATTGCCATGTCAGCGCCTATGACGACCCGGTAGCAGTGCTCGGTGCCGCGGAGCAGGCCGGCATCGCGGTGGTTGCCATAACCGAAGACCCCGATGAATACCGGCGGCTCAAGACCCGTCTCGGACGGAGGGAATACGTCGATGTCGCAATAGGCCTGCATCCTCTCCGCGCAACAACCTTCGGACCGAACGAGCTGGCCCGCTTCTTTCGACTCCTGCCCCAATCCACATGGATCGGCGAGGTGGGACTCGACTTTTCCCGCGCCGGAGCAGGGACGGCCAGGGCTCAACAAAAGGTCTTTGACATCGTCCTCGCCGAAGCATCGCGCGGGCATCACCCGCTCTCGGTGCACAGTCGAGGCGCCGAAAAGGAAGTGATCCGGAAGCTGGCCGACGCAGAAGCACCTGCCGTTCTTCACTGGTACACAGGGCCACTGACGCTTGTGAACGAGGCGGTCGCGTCGGGCTTGTACTTCTCGTTCAACATCGCCATGACACGCTCTCGAAAATTTCCTTCCCTGATACAGGCAGTTCCCCGAGATCGTGTCCTTTTGGAGACAGACGGCCCATTCGCAAAGGTCCAGGGCCGTGCAGCCCATCCGCACGAACTCAACGATGTCGCCACGGCTCTTGCGCAGGCGTGGGGAATGAACCTCGGGGAGACGACAAGGACCATCATCGCGAACCAAAACCGATTCCTTGCCCAGAGTTGACTCTTCGCCTGCCTCCCAGCCCTGTTTAAGCCAGGCCCGCGCGACGGCGTAGCCGGCGGACTTCAGGAGGTTGTTCCGTGCCCGGTCATAGCGCGGGGTGGACCGCGGATCGCCGTGGGCCATGCTGTCCTGCAACGCGTGAAGTGAGGTACCGCTGTCCAGGGCACGCGTGCCGGAAGCTGTGCGGACTATGCGACCGGCCGCTAGAGGTGGGCGGTTACCTTCACCCCTAGCCCTTTCGGATACTGGTAAGCGTCCATATTCTATTTCGAACTATTCGCACCACCTGAAGACGCTATTCGTCGCGTTGGGGCACACCCCAACCGGACAAGCCGGGGCTTGTATGCCTTGACTTTTTTCTTGAATGGGCCTAGAACTCAACCTGACAGGATGAGGGTTGGAGGCAGCAATGGGTGGTCAGCGGATCGGGTACGTACGCGTGAGCACGCTGGACCAGAACGAGAAACGGCAGCTCGAAGGCCAGGTTCTGGACCGGGTCTTCACGGATAAGGCTTCCGGCAGGGACACATCCAGGCCACAGCTCACGGAATTGCTGCGGTTCGCCCGGGACGGGGACACCGTCGTGGTGCACAGCATGGACCGGCTCGCCCGCAACCTCGACGACTTACGTGCCTTAGTTCAAGGCCTGACCCGCAAGGGCGTGCGGGTGGAGTTCGTCAAAGAGAGCCTTGTTTTCACCGGGGAGGACTCCCCTATGGCCAACCTCATGCTTTCCGTCATGGGTGCCTTCGCTGAGTTCGAACGTTCCCTCATCAGGGAACGCCAGAGGGAGGGCATCGCCCTGGCCAAGCAGCGCGGCGCCTACAAAGGACGGAAAAAGACTCTCACGCCGGAACGGGCCGCCGAACTGGTTACCCGCGCCGGCAGCGGTGTTCCCAAAGCTGTCCTTGCCCGTGATTATGGGATCAGCCGAGAAACGGTCTACCAGTATCTGCGGCACGCCCAGCTGGAGTGAAGCACTCCCCCGTCGGTGTCGGGGTCGTACCGTACTCGGTGGGGAGAGGAAAGTCCGGCCGGTGCTCGTGGTTGCCCTGGCAAGACGGGGAAAACTTTGCCGTGGCGCTTCTGTGGATAAGAATTTTCCTATTCCTTGTCGATCCGGTCCTTCCCTGTTCGACGCGATAGTAGAAGGACGCATCAGGCGTCCTCAGTACGAAGGAGAAGAACAGTGAAGTTCATGCTGATTATGCGCGCTACCGATGAGGCAAAAAAGGCGTACGAAACCGCCGATATCGAACAGATCATCAACGCGATGGGCGCCTACAACGAATCGCTGATGAAAGCCGGGGTGCTGCTCGCCGGTGAAGGGCTTTCCGATGACATGAGCGAAGCGTTTGTTGTCGACTTCTCGGCCGAGCAACCCATCGTGACCGACGGTCCCTATGGGGAAACCCACGAACTGTTCAACGGCTTCTGGATCATCCAGACCGCCAGCAAGGAAGAAGCGGTCCAGTGGGCCAGCCGCTGCCCCCTGGGCCCGGGCAACAAACTCGAAGTCCGCCGCGTGACCGATATGAGCGACTTCGAGGACTTCTCCGACAATGAGTTCCTCCAGAAGGAAGCCGGCTGGCGCGAGGAACTCAACCAGCCCTAGCCCCATGGCCGACAAACATACCGTCACCTCCACACCCGCCGTCCAACGCACGTTGGACGCGGTATGGCGGATCGAAAGCGCACGGATAGTCGCAACGCTTGCCAAGGTAACCGGCGACGTCGGCCTGGCTGAAGATCTCGCCCAGGAAGCCCTGATCGACGCGCTGACACAATGGCCCGAGTCGGGCGTCCCGGATAACCCGGGCGCCTGGCTCACGGCCGTGGCTAAACGCAAGGCGATAGATGCCTGGCGCCGCCGGGAGCGGCTCGACGAACGCTACCGAGCGATAGCCCACGACCTCGCGGAGATGACCGAGGACCAGTGGCAGCCGATCCCTGATGACGTGCTCAGGCTCGTCTTCATCGCCTGCCACCCCGTGCTTTCCCGTGAGGGGCAGGTGGCCTTGACGCTGCGAACCGTCGGTGGGCTGACCACCGAGGAGATCGCACGGATGCTGCTCGTTCCTGTCGCCACCGTCCAGCAGCGCATCGTCCGGGCAAAGAAGACCCTGTCGGCCGCTCAGGTGCCCTTCAACAGCCCTGACCCTAACGAGTGGAACGCGCGCCTGGGCGCGGTACTGGCGGTGCTGTACCTGATCTTCACGGAAGGCTATGCCGCCACCACCGGTGACCGGTGGATCCGGACCGAGGTGGCCAACGAAGCGCTGCGTCTTGGCCGCGTGCTCGCCGGCCTGCTGCCGCGGGAGCCCGAAGTTTATGGACTCGTGGCGCTGATGGAGTTCCAGGCGTCCCGGTTCGCCGCGCGCCTCGACCACGACGGCAGCCCTGTCCTGCTCGCTGACCAGGACAGGTCACGCTGGGACAGGACGCAGATCGGCCGTGGCCGTGCGTCCCTGGCACGTGCCGACGCGCTCGGCCGCGGAAGGGGAAACTACTGCCTGCAGGCTGCCATCGCCCAATGCCACGCGACCGCCCGCAGCTTCGAAGAAACCGACTGGAACAAGATCGTGCTGCTCTACGAAGCCCTCGGACGCCTGGCACCGGGCCCCGTCGTCGAACTCAACCACGCCGTTGCGGTTTCCATGGCCACCGGACCTGCCGCCGCCCTCAAAATCGTGGACCGCCTCGCTGCCGAGGGCGCCCTCCGCCGCTCACACCTCCTGCCAAGCATCAGAGGAGAACTGCTCACCAAACTCGGGAGAACCGACGAAGCCAAAACCGAACTGCTGCAGGCAGCCGCACTCACCGCCAACGACAAACAAAAAGCAGTCCTGCTCGCCAAAGCAGCCAACCTCTAATCCTGCCGAAGGTGCCCGTGCCTGCAAAAAACCTCCGATGCAGGATCCGGCGCGGAGAAGCAGGCCGCCCCGTCCACAACCGGGGACAATTCCCGGAGGTTACCCACCGCTACTGCCGCCAGGGAGCTACCCCATCGGCTCCCAACTCCAGCCGTGGATAACCCGAATTGACCCCAACCATGGACGGCGCAAAGTCGCCCTGGGTCCGGCCGCCGTGCGAGAAACAAGGGAAAGGTCCGGGCAGGTTGACAGAAGGTCCACTATCAGCCGACGGTAGTCGGCTTTTCAACCAGTGTCTAAAACGGGTTAGACGATTGCCGGCGCGCTGGCCAGAATGTAGTCCGCTGCTGCCGGTCCAGTCATGGCCAGGGTGTTCTTTCCGGGGACAATGCCCCTGGGGCCCAGGGCCTCAAACAGTGCGTCAGCAGATTCTGCAGGACATGAATTGAGCAGGCACCAGCTGGTGTACAGCCCGAAGAGCTCTTCGCAGTTCAGGCCTGCATCGCTTCCAGGGTCAGCGCTCACCGCGTCTTTGAGGAAGTCATCGAAATGGGTTGTGCTCATGGTGGCGCCTTTGCTTCGCAGGTCCTGCCGGTTGGCTTGCTCGCCCACGGCGCAGCCAATGTGGATGTTGCCCTGAAGCTATCCGCAGCGGCCGTCCTTGTCTAGTCATACGGCTCCGTAGGCCACCACGCGGTTGCCTGAAGCAACTACTGGTAACGGTGCATATTCGTTTTCGAACTATTCCCTAGAATCCGCTTTGAGTTCTTGCGTTGTGCCACTGTCGAGAGGCGGAGCTGGAGAA
>NZ_JBHVZR010000030.1:0-19534 GCF_042879835.1 Pseudarthrobacter sp. NPDC058329 | reverse complement strand
ACGCCGGCGTCCCCTTCCGCGTTTGCGGCAGCCACCGCCGGCGGCCGGACACCTTTTCGAAAAGGTGACCGGCCGCCGTCGTTTCCTACCCGCACCCCCGCCCCGCAAGCCCGGCCAGGGAACGCTGCGGGTGTGGGCCCAGTGCTACTTCGCTTCGATGGCTGCTTTCGCTGCCGGGTCGGAGTCGTTCAGGAACTTCTCGATCCGTTCCGGCTCCTCCGCCTCGCCGATGGCTGCTGATGCGCGGCCGAGCGAGTACAGGGCCCGCAGGAAGCCGCGGTTGGGCTCGTGCTCCCACGGGATGGGGCCAACACCCCGCCAGCCGTTGCGTCGCAGCGAGTCCAGTCCGCGGTGGTAGCCCACCCGGGAGTATGCGTAGGAATCGATGGTCCGTCCCTCGGCCCAGGCCTCTTCGGCGAGCACAGCCCACAGCAGTGATGATGTGGGGTGCTTCTCTACGAGATCCAGGGCTTCCTGGCCCGCGTCCAGCTGCTGGTAGACCTCGGTCTCGGCAGGCAGGAGCGTGGGCTCGGGGCCCATCAGGTTCCTGCGGAACTCGTCGGACATTCCTAGAAGGTCTTTCCGGCGGAACCGAGCTGCTTGGTTGCCTCCACCACGCGGGCAGCCAGTCCGGCTTCGGCCGATGCGCCCCAGACGCGGGGATCGTAGGTCTTCTTGTTGCCCACTTCGCCGTCGACCTTCAGGACGCCGTCGTAGTTGCGGAACATGTGGTCCGCCACCGGACGGGTGTAGGCGTACTGGGTGTCGGTATCGATGTTCATCTTGATGGTGCCGTAGGAGACGGCGTCAGCGATTTCCTGGTCCGAGGAGCCGGAGCCGCCGTGGAACACCAGGTCAAACGGGCTGTCCTTGCCGATCTTCGCGCCCACCTGCGCCTGGATGTCCTTGAGGATCTCCGGGCGGAGCTTGACGCCGCCCGGCTTGTAGACGCCGTGGACGTTGCCGAAGGTCAGTGCCGTGATGTAGCGGCCGTTCTCGCCGGCGCCCAGGGCATCGATAGTGGCGAGGGCGTCCTCGACCGTGGTGTACAGCTTTTCGTTGATCTCGTGCTCGACGCCGTCTTCTTCGCCGCCCACGGTGCCGATTTCGACCTCGAGGATCATCTTCGCGGCAGCGGTGCGCTCAAGCAGTTCGCGGGCGATGCGCAGGTTTTCCTGCAGGGTCTCCGCGGAACCGTCCCACATGTGCGAGTTGAAGAGCGGGTTGCGGCCGGCCTTGACCTCAGCTTCGGAGGCTGCCAGCAGGGGCAGGACAAACCCGTCCAGCTTGTCCTTGGGGCAGTGGTCCGTGTGCAGCGCAATGTTGACGCCGTAGTTCTTGGCAACTTCGCGGGCGAAGGCAGCGAAACCGAGGGAACCGGCAACCATGTCCTTGGTGGAGGCGCCGGACCAGTAGGCCGCGCCACCGGTGGAGACCTGGACGATGCCGTCGGACTCAGCTTCGGCGAAGCCGCGCAGGGCCGCGTTCAGCGTCTGGGAGGACGTGACGTTCACGGCCGGGAATGCGAAGCCGCCCGCCTTTGCGCGGTCGATCATCTCGGAGTAGATCTCTGGGGTTGCAATGGGCATGCTGACTCCTATGCTGAGGTTCGTCTATGGGTGGGTAACCCTGGAGTACCGCTTACGGCTAGCACCATCCTAGCCATTTCCGCGCAGACTGTGCTCCCGGTTACGCCCCACCCGCACCCTAGCCTCGTGGGCCCGCCTACACGTGCTGGTTGAACACGTGCCGGCGCACCCAGGCGTGCATGGCAATGGCCGCTGCCGAGGCCGCGTTGATGGACCTCGTGGAGCCGAACTGCTCGATGGACAGGGTTGCGACGGCGGCCTCGTGGACTTCAGGGGTCAGGCCGGGGCCCTCCTGGCCGAACACCAGAACGCAGTCCTTGGGCAGTTCGTAGGTTTCCAGCGGCACGGAGTCGGGGAAGATGTCGATCCCGATGATGGCCAGCCCCTCCCCCTGCGCCCATGCAACGAAGTCGTCCACGGTGGGGTGGTGGCGGACGTGCTGGTAACGGTCGGTGACCATGGCGCCCCGACGGTTCCACCGCCGTCGGCCGATGATGTGGACCTCCTTGGCGAGGAACGCATTCGCGGTGCGCACCACCGTGCCGATGTTGAGGTCATGCTGCCAGTTTTCGATGGCCACATGGAAGTTGTGGCGCCGGGAGTCCAGCTCGGCCACGATCGCGTCATGCTTCCAGTAGCGGTACTTGTCCAGGACATTGCGCCGGTCGCCATCGGCCAGGAGGTCCGGGTCCCAGTGGTCGCCTGCGGGCAGTTCGCCTTCCCAGGGCCCGACGCCGACCTCCGGCCTGGGCGCCTCGGCTTCCGTCGCGTCGGCTTCCTCGAATGAGGGGGTGGGCTCGTCTGACAGGCCGGGCGTTTGGTTCACCCCTCAACACTAGACTGGACCACTGGAGCATTCATCACCGGCGGAGGTAAGCGTGGCAGAGGCAGACCAGGTAGTAGGAAACCCCGCGGTATACCGCAGCGGCCAGGACATCGAGTGCTGGCTGACGGACATGGACGGCGTCCTGGTCCACGAGAACCAGGCGGTGCCCGGCGCCGCGGAGCTCATCCAGCGGTGGGTGGACACATCCAAGCGCTTCCTGGTGCTGACCAACAACTCGATCTTCACCCCGCGCGACCTTGCCGCACGGTTGAGGGCCTCGGGCCTGGAGGTCCCCGAGGAGAACATCTGGACGTCCGCCCTGGCCACCGCGCAGTTCCTCAAGGACCAGGTGCAGGGTTCAGGATCCGGCAACCGCGCCTACACCATCGGCGAGGCAGGGCTGACGACGGCGCTGCACGAGGCAGGCTTCATCCTCACCGACCAGGACCCGGACTTTGTGGTGCTCGGCGAGACGCGCACGTATTCCTTCGAAGCCATCACCACTGCCATCCGCCTCATCCTTGCGGGCGCACGGTTCATCGCCACGAACCCTGACGCCACCGGGCCGTCCAAGGACGGACCCATGCCGGCCACGGGAGCGATAGCAGCGCTCATCACCAAGGCCACTGACCGGGAGCCCTACATTGTGGGCAAGCCCAACCCGATGATGTTCCGCTCGGCCATGAACCAGATCGATGCGCACTCCGAGACGACAGCCATGATCGGGGACCGGATGGACACGGACATCATCGCCGGCATGGAGGCCGGGCTGCACACCGTGCTGGTCCTGACCGGCATCACCCGGCGCGATGACATCGGTTCGTATCCCTTCCGGCCCAACCAGGTACTGAACTCCGTGGCGGACCTGAAGAACCAGATCTAGAAGACCGTTACCCGGGATCCGCCGCGGGGCAGCGGGAAGTTTTCATCCAGGAGCCCGTCCAGGAGTGGCCGATAGATGTTGGGGTTCCAGCCCGGGCTGGCGTGGGCAGGGGCTGCGCCTTCAGTCTGCAGCCCGCTGGACACCATGTTTGCCTTGAACGCCACGGCCCACGCCTCCACCGCCGTCTGGTACCGGACGGTGCGGTCCCGGGGATTTCCGATGTAGGCCATCTTGGCGCCGCCTACTTTGCCGGCGAACCGGATGCCATCAAAGTGGTAGATGTAGGCGGACTCGGACTGTACCAGCAGGCTGGACGGCGCGATCGGTGACAGCTGCTCGAGCGTCTGGTCAAGGATCTGCCGCCAGCTCCGTTCGTCCTTATGGATGACGCGCTCCCCCAGTTCGTACCCGCCGCGGAGGGTGGACGGGAACCGGAAACCCCGCTCGTAGAGGAACACCACGCCGTCGAACCAGCTCTGGTCCAGGACGTCGTGCTTGCTGTACGGGCTGGAGTCCAGCACGATGAGTTCCACCTCAACACCGTGGATTTCCAGCAGCCGGGCTGCCACCTGGGTGGCAACCATTCCGCCAAAGCTGTGCCCGTAAAAGAACAGCTTGGTGAGCTTCTGGGCGCGGACATGCTCGATCACGGCGATGACCACCTCGTCAATGTCCAGGCCAAGGTTGGAATAGCCGACGGCGGTGAGCCGGGCGCGCTTGTTTAGCGTTCCCCGGAGGGAGTTCAGGATCCACTGCGCCTCCTCCCAGCTGGTTTTGTAACCCGGAAACAGGAACCAGCTGGCGTCCGGGTAGTAGGCATCAGCGAACTCGTCCGCAACAGGAAGGATCCGGTTTACCTGTCGGGCGGACTGCACCTGGCGGGTGAGCAGCATGTCCGCGGCCAGCAGGCCGGACACGCCTGCTCCCGCCAGGAATCCCCGGCGGGAAAATTGCTTGAGGGCAGCGGCATCGCGCAGCAGCCGGACTTCAAAAGACCCGCGCCGGTCCTGCGTATTTACTTCCCCCTCATATGGCACACCCCTACCGTAGGCACACCGGAAGACACCGCCGCAAGGAGCCGGCGGTAACCTTTCAGTGACGCCCTATCAGCTGGCAGCCTGTCCTTCCCGGGCCGGAAGGGGTGCCGCAGCGCCCTGCTGGCGGCGCAGCATCTCCTGCCCGATGTCGTCGTACCGGCCCAGCAGGTCGGACCCCGGGAAGGCGTCCGGGTTGTCCAAGAGGGTGAAGAGGGTATCGCTGGCCAGCAGCAGTTCCTCATCCGAGTAGTCCTGCAGCGCGCGGCCGCACAGCATCTCGAACCCGGTGAGTTCCAGCAGCGGGTTTTCGCCTTCGCCAGTAAAAGAAGCCGGGTGTCCAATGGCGTCAATGTCTGCCACGGAACCGGCAAAGAAGCCGTCAAGGAGCGTCAGGGGCTGCCCGGCGGGGGCAGGCACGGCGGCCGGTTCGTCACCGGCGGGCGAGAGGTCAAGGGACACGCCCGCGCCGTAGATTCCCGGCAGGTTGCTGGTGTCGATGGCGTTGAGGTCAAGCCGAAGGCCTGCGAGGGCCGAGGATTCCACCATGGCAGCGCGTGATAGCTCAACGCGGATGTGGGAACGGATCCCCATCCTCCTGATCCGGCGGATGATCTGGACAAGGCCGGGGCGGGAGTCCTGGTTCAGGCTCCCCTGGACGTCGATGCGGACAATGTCGGCAGGGACATCGAGGTTAACGAGGGCATCCAATGCGCGATCCATAGGTACTCCAAAAGTGGGTGTCTATGGCCGACGGCTCAACCTTGGTAAGCGTAACCTTCAGCACGGGCCGGCACAAGCCGTTTGTCAGGCGGACTGGTCGGCCTGGCGCTGCCCCGGTTCCTGGTAATGCGTCCGGGTGCCCACGCCCCCGACGGAGTCCACCAAAGATTTGGCGATAACCCGCAGCTTGGTGTTGCTGTTGCTGGAGGCCTCGGTGAGGATGCTGACCGCTGCTTCCTGGCTGCACCTGTTCTGTGCCATGACGATGCCGACGGCGATGTCGATGATGGTCCTGGATTCGAGGGTGGCCCGGAGATTTGCGGCGCTGTCGGTGTGGAGCGAGAAGCGCACCGCCAGCCGGAGAGCCTGCGAAATTTCCCGCGTATAGCCCCGGGCCTTTGCCGTGGCACGCTCGTCGAACTTAAACGGGACGTCGGAGTAGAGGTTCAGTGCAGCCTTGGCGTCGCCCTGCAGGTTGAATGGCAACGAGAGTACTGACCTCAGCCCGTGCGATGCCACCGCGGACGCGTAGTCCGGTCCCCAGCGGTCTTCCTCAAACAGGTCAGGGACGTGGACTTCGCGGCCCTCTTCGGCGGCGGTGAGGCAAGGACCCTGCGACAGGGAATACTGGATTTGGTCCACTTCGCGGGCTGAGTCGCTGCTCCAGCCAATGGTGGCGGCCTTCCGGTCCCGGAGCAGCGTGATGCCGCACAGGGCGTCCTCGCCATCGCCCGCCACCTGATGCGCGGAAAACCGTGCCAGTTCGTTAAGGAAGACCTCGAAATCGGCACTTTCCAGAATGAGGTTTTGGACCTGATCAGTCGTGCTCAAGGGTTCTTCAGCAGGCAGCATTGTGCACGTTCTCCGTACGGGGTACTTGAGGGGACACCAAATGATAGGGCAATCCCGCGCCCCGAACCAACAAAGCTTTTAGCCCAAGAAGCGGCCGGGGCACGCGCCCGGCCGCTTCAGCAAGTTATTGCTAGGAAAGCCCGAGCTCGTCCTTGCCGAACGCAAACAGGTAGGGAACGCCCGTCTCCGCTTCGATTTTTTCCTTGGCCCCGGTGTTCCGGTCCACGATGACGGCGACGGCCACCACGTTGCCGCCGGCCTTACGGACTCCCTCGACGGCGGTCAGCGCCGAGCCGCCGGTGGTGGAGGTGTCCTCGAGAACCAGGACCTTGCGGCCCTCCACGGACGGGCCTTCCACTTGGCGGCCCATGCCGTAGGACTTCTGGGCCTTGCGGACCACAAACGCGTCGACCGTCCGGCCGGCGTCGACGGCGGCATGCATCACGGCGGTGCCGACGGGGTCGGCTCCCATGGTGAGTCCGCCTGCGCACTCAAAGTCGATCCCGGCGTCGTCCGCCAGGGCCAGCATGACCTGGCCCACGAGCTTGGAGGCCTCGTGGTGCAGGGTGATGCGGCGGAGGTCGATGTAGTAGTCGGCTTCCGCTCCGCTGGAAAGGATTACCTTGCCGCGGACCACGGCGAGTTCCTTGATCAGTTCCAGCAGGCGGGCACGGGCGGCTGCAGTGTCTACTGCAGTGTCACTGGGGGAGGTCATGGACTCCAGTTTAGTGGGGGCGGGCCGGTGTGGATGCTTGAGGCTTGTTGACACCGCTGGCTAGGCTGGACCTCATGCGCGAACTCCAGGCCAGGATCATTGAGGAAATGGGCGTCCAGCCCCGGATCGACCCCGCCGGGGAGGTGCGCAGGCGCGTCACATTCCTGAAGGACTACCTGAAAGCCACCCGAACCAAGGGCTTTGTCCTGGGCATCTCAGGCGGCCTGGACTCGTCCCTTGCCGGAAAACTGGCCCAACTGGCCGTCGAGGAGCTCGAGGCCGAGGGCGTGGACGCGAACTTCGTGGCCGTGCGGCTGCCTTATGGAATCCAGCACGACGAGGAGGACGCCCAGGCTGCCCTGGATTTCATCCGGCCCAAGACGGAGTGGACGTTCAACATCTCGGCAGCGGTGGACGGCTTCGAGGACGAGTTTGAAAAGACCGTGGGCTCGGAGATCTCCGACTTCCACAAGGGCAACACCAAGGCACGCACTCGCATGATTGCGCAGTACGCCCTCGCCGGAGAACACAACTACCTGGTGGTCGGCACTGACCACGGCGCGGAGTCCGTCACGGGCTTCTTCACCAAGTACGGTGACGGCGGCGCGGACATCCTTCCGCTGTTCGGCCTGAACAAACGGCAGAACCGGGCCCTGCTGGCCGAGCTCGGAGCGCCCGCCCGCGTCTGGGAAAAGGTGCCCACCGCGGACCTGCTGGATGACAGGCCGGGCCGCACCGACGAGGATGAGCTGGGCCTGAGCTACGACCAGATCGACGATTACCTGGAAGGCCGGGACGTTCCGGGGTCCGTGGCCGATCTGATTGAAGAAAAGTACCTGCGGACCCGCCACAAGCGCACCGTCCCGGTCACCATTTTCGACTCCTGGTGGAAGCACCAGGGTCCGGAAGAGCCGCGCGCAGGGCTGTAGGTCAGCCGCAGTTACAGTGCTGCACGACTAACAGCGGCGGCGAAGCTTGGGCGCCGTCATTGAAAGTTCCCGCTCCGTGCCTCAAACCCTAGGGATTTGGGACACTGCGGCTATGTGACACCCCGGCGGGTTCAGAGAAGGAGTCGGAGCCCGCTGGCGGGATCGCCTAACGCATCAGCTGGTCACTTGCCGGACCTGAACACGATCGAGTCGAAGACCCCGCGTGCCTCGCCCGTCAGCTCCGGATTGATCAATTCGTGGAATTGGACCACCCAGATCACACCGCGCTGACCGTTCAAGTCAACCACCCGGTAGGTTTCGCGCTCAGCGGCGCTTGAGTACCAGCGTGAGCATTCATTTGAGAGGTCTGAGTGGATGCAGAACTTGCCGCGGTCGCAGGCTTTGATGTCCACGGCGCCGTCGACGGAGTGGTCGAACTCGAAGCCGGAGTAATCGCCCAACATGACCTCGACAGGAGGAGTGCTCGCCGTTGACGTCTGCGCCGTCATTGCGTCGACGAAAGCCTCAGGCGAAGGACCGACCTCGACGAGCGCGTCCTGCCACGCGCATGCGTCCGTCGGCACATATTTGGTGGGCCACCACCCCACGAAGACCCCCCATTCATCCGGGTGATCCGGGTCGTCCTTGGCCAGACCTTCGCCGTCGGTGCTCGACCAGCCGTCTGGGACGGTGATCTCGAAAGGCGCCGTGAAGCCAGTGGCGGGGACGAGGTATGTGCCAGCGGCGATGTCGCCATTCTTTGGCATTGGTGGGACCCTGCCGGTGTCGCCGCCGTCCGGCAGCGGTGGGACCGTGCGAACCTCCGTAGTGGGAAGACTGGCGGACGGCAGCGGGACGTCATCGGACTCATAATCGCATCCGCCGAGACATCCAATCAGTGCGATAGCCACCAGGGGCAGGAGATGGCGCGGCCGCTGAGCGGCCTTTTCGAGGGGTGTCATGGAGCTCATCGATCCACCAGGCCGCTACAGGAGTACTGTGAGGCCCCGCAGCCAGGTGGCCCCGCGGGCGGCCCGGGATGGGATGCCGTCGCCTCAAGTCTCCTCCGGGACAGAACCCGTGACAATGAAGAGTTGCACGAAGATCAGTTTCGACTCAAGCAATCCCCCGAAATGGCAGGAGCGCGCTGAAGCAGGGTTGAGGAAACGCCGAATTTTGGTCAGCCTTCACTGCCCGGGTCCAAGTAGTCCGAGAGATCCAGCGGTAGCCTTCGTTTCGTAACTCTATGGATTCGAGGCGCAGAGGTTTCGAGACACTCGGTTTGGATGGGAACCGTCAGTGAAACAGAATCGGCATCCGATTCATTGAGGTGCTTCATTCACAATTCGGTAGTCAATGGCGGTGTGGCCCACGACGTCGTTGGAGCCGAAGCCGAAGGCTGCAACCGTCATGATTGTTCGTTCGCCGATGACTAGGCCGGTGTCCGGGTCAATGATTATCTCTGCCCTTTGTCCTGCACGAAGAGGCTCCGTGCGGCCGATCGCTATGCCCACCTTGCCGTCGAAGTTCGCTTGTTCGCTGGCGGTCACTCCCGGTATCAGGGCCAAGGCCTCGTAGAGCCCGGCACGGAGGTCAGCGGGGACGAGTCCCAGTCTGAGAAGGTCGGTGATTCGGACAAAATTGTCCTCGTCCCGTGAGGCGGATCCGCCCTGGTACTGGGCGTTGAAGTGGTCGTACAAAGCCTGCCCGTCCCGCGGCAACGCGGCGAGCTGCTCGGCATCAAGTGGGCTCCAGGGGCCGCCGTAAAAACGTCCGTCTTTAGCCCGGATTACGCCGTCCTCCATGAGCGCAGGGCCAGCGTCCCCCCAGTCACGATCAAGCACCCATTCCTCGTCCCTGTTCCCGGGGACATAGACGTCGATGGTTTGTGCATTCATCCGTGTGCTGACGTTCCCGGCCGTGTCCACTCCGGTGACACTCCAGTTGGCGTGCGTGTGGACAAGCAAATATTCCCCCGGCTTTGCTATGGGATCGACAAACGTCATTGTCTGCTCTGCCGTGGCCCGGAGAACTCCAGCCGCGTGGGCGCTTTGGGCAGTAACGCTGATTTGTCCTACTGCAAGAGTGCCGACGACCGCCGCGGCGGCTCCAAGAAAAACACGCCTGGCGATTTTGGGACGAGGCGCTGGGCCGCCCTTAAGCGGGAAGCGGGAATCTTGATTTCGGCGTCGGAGAGGCGGTGTATTCCCAGGCTTGTAACGGAGGGAATCATCGGCGCCGGCCAGCTTTGGCAGCTCGACGAGCTGCTTACGCAAAGCCTCCCGCCGGTCAGTTTGGAACTGGCGTGTGCTCATGATGTTCTCCAACCGATCGTCGTCTGGGAGTTAGGTTCTTCTTCATGCATGACCTGGTTGTACAAGGTTCCGAGTCTTGATTTGGCGCGGTGGAGGCGGGATTTGACCGTTCCGTCGGCGATGCCGAGTGCAGCACCCGCCTCCTTTGCTCCCATGCCTTCCACAACACACAGGGTTAGTACGTCCCGCTCCGGCGCTCTTAGCTGAGCGAATGCTTCCCGGAGGGCAGAAGCTTTGAGCTGGGATTCATCAGCCTCAGCAATGTCTTCGGCGATATCGGCTGAGTCTTCCGGTGGTGGGAGTTGGTTGAGGAAGTGTCTGTAGCGGCGCTGTTGGCGGCCGTGGTTACGTAGCGTGTTGTTCGTCGTTATCAGCAACCAGGGCAGTATGGAGTCATTCACTATGCGGATATTGGCCCGCCGACGCCACGCCTCATAAAAGACCACAGCCACTACGTCCTCAGCCAGATGCGGGATTCTGAGCACTTTTAAAGCGTGCCGCCAAACCCTGTCGTAATGGCGATCGAAAAGCTCCCCGAACGCGTCACCATCTCCGTTGACAACTTGATGCCACAACACCTCGTCCGAGACATCCAATTCCTCACCCATACCTCATAGTGTCCGGTCACCCCTGCCGGTTCCATGATTTGGGGAAAAAGTTCAAAGGGGTCAAAAAATGGGATCGTCGTGCCCGCGCATAAATCTCTGTTCCTGGCTGGCCGCCTCAAAAGGCTAGCGTTTCGAGGCACAGCGGTTTCGAGACACATCTGGTGAGGAGCAGGGCATGACTTCAGATGCACGTAAGGGGATCCCTAATCGGACGATTGGCTACGAAGCATGGCATTGCTTCCGCCGGACTCGTAGCGCTCCCTGCTCAGTGCCCACGTAGCGACACCGCGCTTTGGGACGCAAAGCTGGCGGCAAACTATCCACTAAGTGTATAGATAGGGGTGTGAACAACTCTCTCACCCTGCTGGGCCTGTTGAGCCGTGAGCCGAGTTACGGCTATGACCTCAAGCACTCTTATGACCGCTACTTCGGATCCGAAAAGGCCCTGGCCTTCGGGCAGGTGTATTCGACCTTGGCTCGAATGGTCCGTGACGAGCTGATCCGCGCCCTGGGTGAGGAGACCGGGGGCGGGCCGGACCGCAAGAAGTACGAGATCACCCCGGCGGGCGAAAACAGGGTGCGGGAGTGGCTGTTCACTCCCGACGTTCCCTCCGAGTCCCTGCAAAGCGAGCTCTTTGCCAAGACGGTGATCGCCTTGTTGCTCGACGACGACGCCGATCGGCTGCTCGACGTGCAGCGCGGTGAACATATGGCCCGGATGCGAGAACTGACCCGGCTGAAGAAGGATGCGGACCTGCTCCGGGTCCTGATGTGCGACCACGGCCTGTTCCACATCGAAGCCGATCTGCGCTGGATCGACCTCACCAGCGCCCGCCTGACCCAACTCAAGAAGGACCTCCAGAGCGCATGAGTACAAATGACACCGTTGCACCCATCCTGAGTGCCCACGGCCTTCACCACTCCTTCGGCCAGACGAAGGCATTGCGGGGCGTCGACCTCGACGTGCAGGCAGGGGAAGTATTGGCGGTCATGGGTCCGTCCGGATCGGGCAAGTCAACGTTGCTGCACTGCCTGGCCGGTGTTCTTGTCCCCGACGCCGGTTTGGTGGCCTACCGTCCCGCGGGGCGCTCCCAGATAGAGACCAGTGGCTTGGGGGAGCCGCAGCGGGCCCGGTTGCGGCTGACAGATTTCGGGTTCGTCTTTCAGTTTGGCCAGCTGCTTCCGGAGCTCACGGCGGTGGATAACGTCAGCATCCCCTTGCTGCTGGCCGGGACCCGCCGGCCAGAGGCTTTGCGCCGGTCCACGGAGCTGCTGGAACGCCTGGGCTTGGGTGGGCTCGGGGCCAAGCTGCCCGGGGAACTGTCCGGAGGGCAAGCCCAGCGTGTCGCTGTTGCCCGGGCCCTGGTGACGTCGCCTGCTGTGTTGTTCGCCGATGAGCCCACGGGTTCGCTTGATTCCTTGGCCTCAGAGAACGTCCTGACGCTGATGCTCGAGTTGGTCCGCGAAGAGGGCACCACGGTAGTGATGATCACCCATGACGCGCGCACTGCCGCGTACGCGGACCGGGAAGTCATCGTCCGCGATGGCGTCATCGGCGCCGGCTACCGGGTGTCCGCGTGAATCCCGGGTTGCTTAAGCTGGCAGTTGTCGGGAGCCGGTCGGCTTATGGCAGGCTCGCCGGAATTGCCGGCGGGGTTGCCGTCGGAGTATGTCTGTTGCTGTTGCTGTGGGGCGGCGCCAACGGTCTGAGCGCACGTGATGACCGCGGTGCCTGGCTGCGTGAAACCGGGAGCCCGTCTGTCGCCGCCCCGGCAACGGAGGATCCGGCCGCCGCAGGACCGGGGACCCCGGTGCCCCTGACCCCCGACACGGTTCTCATCGAAACCAACCCGGTCGAGGTTTTCCGTGACCAACTGATTAACCGCCGCGACGTCGCGGCCCTGGACTCGGCTACCGTCAGGATCCCCGGAATCGGCAAACCTCCCGCACCGGGCCATTACTACGCATCCCCGGCGCTGCAGCGTCTGATCGAATCAACGCCCAGGGATCAGCTCGGTGACCGTTTCGGGACCTTCGCCGGCACGATTGATAATGCTGCTTTGCCCGGGCCGGACTCCCTGATCGTCGTCACGGGAGCAACGGAGACCGAGCTCCGCCGGAACGGCAGGGCCGTCCTGGTGTCCGACTTCACCAGCGACCCTTATAGTGGCAGCGCGGCCGCCTACAACACCGTGCTGTCCATCGGTGCCCTTGCGGTGTTCTTCCCCGTTCTGCTGCTGATCAGCATTGTCACCGGCCTCGGCGCCGCCCAGCGCCGGGAACGCTTCGCGACCCTGCGCCTCATTGGCGCAACCCCGCAAGTCGTCTCCCGGATCGCAGCCGTCGAAACCGCCGTCCCCAGCCTGATCGGGGCAGTGCTCGGCGTCGTGCTGGCCATCGTGCTCAGGCCCGCTGCCGCGCAAATACCCGTCAACGGCACCAGGATGTTCACCGCCGACCTGACTACCGGCTGGGCGGCGGCCGCTGTCGTCGTCGCCGTGGTGGTCGCGGCCTCGGCACTTGTCACCGCACACCGCACGGCCCGCGCCGGCATCGGCCCCCTAGGCGTAACGAGGGCCGTGCACGAAAAAACGCCCACCATGTGGCGGATTGTGCCCTTGATGGTCGGACTGGCCGCCATGATCATGGCTGTATTCATGACCAGGGGTTTGAATGTGCGGGTGCCGTGGCTGGAATCACCGCTCCTTATTGGCGGGTTTCTGCTCATTCTCGTCGGCATTGTGGTGATCGGCCCTTGGCTGACTCGCGTGGTGAGCCGAATGGGGCTGCGTCGTGCGCGGAGTGCGGCGGCCGTTATTGCAGCCAGCCGGATCCAAAAAACACCGGTGGCGACGTTCCGTTCCGTATCAGGGCTTGTGATCGCCGTGTTCGTCGTCTCCGTCTTCGCCGGCGCGTCCAGCATCATCGAGTCCACTGAGGCAACTCCGGCCCGGCCCGGTCTGCTCCAGCCCACCAGCATTCACGCCACCATCGCCAACGGACACACCACGGCTCAGGCCACGGAGGCCACCCGCCAAGCGATGGAACTGCCCGGAATCCGCAGTGCTACCGTCGGTTACGGCCCGGCAGCGTTCACCGAAAGGGGTGCCGGGTCTGAAATCTACCTTCGCGCCGTGGACGCCGCCGGGCTGGGGTTCGAGGACATCCCCGCCACGGAGACCGTCACCGTTGACACATCGTTCCTCTACTACTGGACAACGCAGCCCCTGGCCCTCACGACCGCGCCTGCTACCAGCCTGGACGGACTGGTGCCCGTCGTGATTCTCATCGGCACCGACGGCACACCCGAGGCTATGGACCGGGCCCGGACAGCATTGAACGGTTCAGGCATCACTGCCACCCCGGCTACCTCTCCGGAGGACTTCAAACTGCAGTCCAGCACACGCCTGATTCAGGGCCTGGCCGTCCTCGCCTACCTCGGAATGTTCGTCGCAATCGCAATCGCAGGGCTGTCCCTTGCAGTCGCTACCGCCTCCGCAGTGCTGGACCGCAAGAGAGTCTTGGGTCTGATGCGGCTGATGGGGACGCCGGTATCGGTAGTGCGACACGTCATCATGCGTGAAGCTGCCGTCCCTCTCCTGACCGTCCTGCTCCTCTCGGTCGGCCTCGGTTTCCTCGTGGCCTGGCTTATGGTGACCTTCATCAACGACGCCTACCGGCTGACCTGGCCGGCGCCCGACTACTTCATGGCCCTGGGCCTCAGCTTGCTCCTGGCCCTCGGAGCAGTCACAGCGACCTTCCGGCTCATTCGGAGCAATACGGCACTCACTGCTACCCGCTTCGAGTGACGAGCAAGGGGAGCGGTAGAGGATCGGTCTACGGACGCAACGAGATCGGACTCGGCGTCGTAAATCCGCTTGTCGCTCTCGCAGTCAGGTCAATCTTGAACACTGAAATTTCCTCGGGGCTGAGGGGGCATGCTGCGTGGCCCGGTGGATCGTTGCTGCCATCCTTCCTTCTACGATGCCGCGGCTTTTACTGTTCGGTTCCGAACTATCCGCCCCCAAGCGACTCCCGCGGATGCTCCTGCAAGAAAACCTCCGAACCAGGCGTATCCGGCTGTACCCAATGCGAACCACACCGCGATGAACGACACGAGCACGACAGAACTCATCCACCGCCGAGAGACACCAAAACGCACCAACACGGCCCCCGCCAGCACTCCGGCAATCAGGACTGCAACCTCCAGCAGTACCTGCTCAGTCGGCACAAACACCATCACTGAAATTGAGGCCAACAACACCAGCCCGCTGAAGATCAACGCGCCCTTCCAAGGACGCCGAGGACCGCTTCTCATGAATTACCAACTTCCAAAATTTGCTTCGTCAGCAACCAGGGCGGTTCCGAAAGTAGGTCTGCCAAATCCGGCGGCGCCACCTTCACAAGCGTATAACCCCACAATATTCGTCTAATTGGAGTTGCGCACTTCGCTCGAAGTCCGTTGTCTTCCATGCGGTCATCCAGGCGCGATCGGGATCGGCTAGTTCTGGGGCGAGCTTCTGCGGTCCTACTAATCGACTTTGCACCCGCCCGTAAGCCGGTCGTTTACCGCGCAGCTGGGCAAGCGTCCTTCTCTCGCAACCGCTGCTGGCCCCACATGCACGTTTACCCCGCACGATGAAATGCACGGTGAAGGTGCCCTAACCGCAACGCTGCAGAGTGTGTCGAAACCCTTGGGAAACGAGACGTCTCAACGACTGAGCAGTAGCCTCACCTGCACAGTCACAGATTTTCGGCGGAATACTGGGCGCGCGGTGGCAAGGGCAATTCTCGTAACTATGTCTCGCAACCTCTTGGCCAAAATCGAGTAGTCATCGTTAGTTATGAGACAGGTGCGCGAGCATAAGCCGGAGTTGATTAGTGCAGCCGTAGCTTACTGACCGGCAGCAGGCCGATGAGCCGCGGATTGACAGAGTGTAGTTACCCATCGTTGGCCATTTAGGCTTGGGCCATGAATAACACCAGAAGGGCAACGCTCATTTGGTCGCTGGGGGCAGTTATTTTCTCTCTCATCGGCGTATACATTGCACTGAGCGCCAACGGAGTTTGGTACTTCATTGTTTCTGCCGTCGTTCTTCTTCTTGCCGGCGTCACGTTCGCTGCCCGGGCCGTTTTATCCCTGCGCGCATCAGGCGGTTAGCTCATCCTGAATGCCTGCCGCAGCTTCTGCACTGAAGTACGCGTCCACGCGTGAGGCTTGACTCTGGGCAATGTACGCAGGGGAACGCCCGGACTTCGAGACGGCCAAGTAAGGCTACGTGGCGTTGGCGTCCAGGGAGCTCCGCCGGCGCAGCCTCTTGGCGGCCGGTGCAACTCAGCGGAGCCGCCCGCCTTTGCCGTCCCCGCCCAGCTGCTGAGTGATGCGGTGCGCCTCGGCCATCAGGAGGTTGCCCAGCTCTTCCTGCCGCTCCGGTCTGAAGCGCGGCTCGATCCCGGTGAGGGAAAGCGCCCACGAGGGCTTTCCCGATGCGTCAAACACCGCGGCGCCCATCCCCCAGCTGCCCTCCAGTACCAGCCCGGGATTCACCGAGTAGCCCAGCTGCCTGGTCCGGTGGAGGTTTGCCCGGACCAGGTCTTCCGTGTGCGCCGCGGCGAAAGCACCAGCGTGCTCCGCCCAGCCGCTGAACAGCTCTTCCTGCTCGGCCTCGGGCAGGAAAGCCATAATCGCGGTCCCCGCGGAGGCGACACCCAGCGGGAAGCGGACGCCCTCGTGCAGCACAAAGGACCGGACCGGAAAGCTTCCCTCCTCCCGCAGCAGGCACACCGTCTCGGAACCGCGGCGAATGGAAAAGAAGGCACTCTCGCCCGTGGCCTCGGCGAGCCTGCGAAGGCCGGGCCGGGCAATGTCCTCAAGCGGAAACCGCGCAGCTGCCACTGACCCCATCAGGAGCATTTCCGGGCCAAGCACCCAGTTGCCGCTGCCGGCGTCGTGATCCAACAGTCCTTCCGACGCGAGGGACGAGAGCAGCCGGTGGACGGTGGGCCGGGTAAGGCCGGACTCGCGCACCAGCACGGACAGCGGCATTCCCTCCGCACCGCGTCCCACGAGCCGCAGCAGCCCGGCGATGCGGCTCACCACCTGGGCGCCCCGGACTGGCGATTTGGACATTTCCCTCCTCAGACATCCACATTATGGACTCCGCTAATCCTACGGTCCACACTGTAAAACCGCACCTGAAACTGCGTACAGAGAGGCTTGACAGCCCATCTACGCCGCCCGTAGTGTCCAATGCCAGATCCCTGAGTCCACAAAATGGACCACAACTGCGGGATTCTCAATGAGGAGGCTCCATGTCCAAACTCCAGCCATCAGCCGCCGCCGCCCTGGAAGGGGTTTTGCAGGACGGCATCACACTTGCCGTCGGCGGCTTCGGCCTCAGCGGCATCCCTGCGGACCTGATTGAGGCCATCCGCGATTCAGGGGTCAAACACCTGACGGTGGTTTCGAACAACATGGGTGTGGACGGCAAGGGCCTCGGCATCCTGATCGAAGCAGGCCAGGTCCGCAAGGTGATTGCCAGCTATGTCGGCGAAAACAAGCTCTTCGCAGAGCAGTACCTCGCCGGAAACCTGGAGGTGGAGTTCACCCCTCAGGGCACCCTTGCCGAGCGCCTCCGCGCCGGCGGTGCGGGCATTCCGGCGTTTTACACAAAAACCGGTGTGGGCACGCTCGTTGCCGAAGGGAAGCCGCACGAGGTGTTCGACGGCGAAACGTACGTCCGCGAGCGCGCCATCCTGGCGGACGTCGCGCTGGTCCACGCGCACACAGCTGACACCGACGGCAACCTGATCTACCGCTACACCGCCAGGAACTTCAACCCGGTAGTTGCAACCGCCGGACGGCTGACCATCGCGGAAGCCGAGGTGATCGTGGAACCGGGCAGCCTGGATCCGAACCACATCGTCACCCCGGGAGTGTTCGTCCAGCACCTGGTCCAGGCGCAGGACCGGGTCAAGGACATCGAACAGCGGACCGTCCGGCCTGCCGCCTCCCGCCATGCCGCCACCGTACCGGCCTAACCGACACGAACCCAAGGAGAACCCCATGGCCTGGACCAGGGATGACATGGCTGCGATCGCGGCCGAAGAACTGAACGACGGCGACTACGTGAACCTCGGCATCGGCATCCCCACGCTGGTGGCCAACAACCTGCCCGATGGCGTCCGGGTAGTGCTGCAAAGCGAAAACGGCCTGCTGGGCATGGGGCCCTTCCCCTACGAGGGCGAGGAGGACGCCGATCTCATCAACGCCGGGAAACAAACAGTTACCGTCCTGCCCGGCGGAAGCATCTTCGACTCCGCCACGTCCTTCGGCATGATCCGGGGCGGGCACGTCAAAGTGGCCATCCTGGGTGCCATGCAGGTTTCCGGCAGCGGCGACCTCGCCAACTGGACCATTCCCGGCAAGATGGTCAAGGGCATGGGCGGCGCAATGGACCTCGTGGCCGGGACCCCTCGTGTAGTGGTCCTCACCGAGCACAATGCCAAGGACGGCACCGCCAAGATCGTGCGTGAGTGCACGCTTCCCCTGACCGGCCTTGCGGTGGTGGACCGGATCATCAGCGATCTCGCTGTCTTCGACCTCGTGAAGGACGACGCCGGCGCGCGGCAGCTCACGCTGACCCGCCTCGCGCCAGGGGTCACCGTGGAGGAAATCCGGGAGAAGACCGAGGCAGAGTTTGATGTGGAGCTCGAGGACGAGGGTGTGGCGGCGTGAGCCTGCAGGAACGGTTCGGCAAAAATGTCCTGCTGACGGGCTGGGGGCACAGCCGCTTCGGCAAGCTGACGGAGGAGACCCTGGAGTCCCTGATCGTCCAGGTGGCCACCGAGGCCATCGCCAACGCGGGCATCGAGCCGGGGCAGATTGATGAAATCTACCTGGGCCAGTTCAACTCCGGAATGATGCCGCTGGCGTTCCCGTCGTCGTTGGCCCTCCAGGTCTCGCCCGATCTGGCAAACGTTGCAGCTACCCGGGTGGAGAACGCGTGCGCTTCCGGTTCGGCGGCGTTCCAGCAGGGCACGAAGTCCCTGCTCGCGGGCACGGCGAAGACGGTGCTGGTGATCGGCGCGGAAAAGATGACCCACGCGGGCGCTGACGTTGTGGGCGCGGGCCTCCTGGGCGCCGACTACGACATGGCCGGAAAGTCATCCACCACCGGCTTCACGGGACTGTTTGCGGAAGTGGCCAAGCACTACGAAAAGCGGTACGGACCTGTGTCCGACGTTCTGGGCAGCATCGCCGCCAAGAACCACCGTAACGGCGTGGACAACCCGTACGCCCAGCTGCGGAAGGACCTCGGCGAGGAGTTTTGCCGCACCGTTTCGGACAAGAATCCGATGGTAGCCGACCCCCTGCGCCGCACCGACTGCTCCCCCGTGTCCGACGGCGCCGCCGCCGTTGTGCTCTCCGCCTCCCCCACCGGCGGTGCCACTGCGCCGGTCCGGCTGGCCGGCTTCGGCCACGCCAACGACTTCTTCCCTGCATCCCGCCGGGACCCGGTTGCCTTCAACGCCACCCGGGTGTCCTGGCAGCGCGCACTGGAGATGGCCGGCGTCGGGCTGGAAGGCCTGGACTTCGCAGAGGTCCACGACTGCTTCACCATCGCGGAACTGCTGATGTACGAGGCCATGGGCCTGGCGGAGCCGGGCCAGGGCGCCCGCGCCATCGAGGAAGGCTGGGTGTACAAGGACGGCAAACTGCCCGTCAACGTCTCCGGCGGCCTCAAGGCCAAGGGCCATCCTGTGGGAGCAACCGGCGTATCGCAGCACGTCATCGCCGCCATGCAGCTGACTGGAACTGCGGGCGGCATGCAGCTCGCCAACCCGCGCCGCGCCGCAGTCCAGAACATGGGCGGAGTGGGTATCGCCAACTACGTCAGCGTCCTCGAGGCTGTGTAGGTTGCTGAGTTTCCCCACCTTTTAATCACGACGGCGGCGCGCCGCACCAGGCGGTTTCTAGGGGTCGTTGCAACACCTGCTGGTTAGGTGGTTAGTAGTAAATCACGTAAACGCTCGGCTGGGGTTTTCCAGCCGAGCGTT
>NZ_JBHVZR010000029.1:0-23938 GCF_042879835.1 Pseudarthrobacter sp. NPDC058329 | reverse complement strand
AGTCGATCTCGCGTACTTCCGGGTCTCCGCTGAAACATCGCTTAAATGCGGCACGGTCGTTGCAACTCCCAAAATCTATGGGTGTTGCAACGACCCCTAGAAACCGCCCTTTGGTGACCGGCCCGCCGTCGTAATTTCCTCCGTGGAGCTTAGCTGTGTTCGATGCCGTTCGGCTGCCAGGCGCCGGTAACCAGGTAGGTGACCTTCTGGGCCACAGAGACGCCGTGGTCCGCGAAGCGCTCGAAGTACCGGCTGGCCAGGGCCACGTCCACGGTGGTCGCGGGCGACTCGGCCCATTCGGGGGCGGCGATGGCCTTGAAAACGCTGAGGTGGAGATCGTTGATCGCCGAGTTCGCCTTCAGGATGTCCCGCGCCACCTCAAGGTCGCGGGTTTCCAGCAGCACGGTGAGCTTGTCGGCAATTTCCTGGTCCAGCTCCGCCATGCTCTTGAACGTTGCCGTCATGGATTCCGGAATGACGGTTGAGGGGAACCGGAGGCGGGCCAGCTGGGCGAGGTGCCGGGCGAGGTCGCCCATCCGCTCCAGTGAGGCGCTCATCCGCAGGGACCCCACAATCATCCGCAGGTCGCTGGCAACCGGGCCCTGCAGCGCCAGGATGTCGATGGCCCGTTCATCCAGGCTGTTCTGCAGGAAATCGATGCGGGCGTCCGCAGCGATGACGTCCTGGGCGAGGTCAACGTCCGCCACCTGGAAGGATGTGGTGGCCTTATCCATGGCTTCGCTGACCAGGCGGGAGATCTCCACCAGCTGGTCACCAACCTGGGTGAGCTCTTCCTGAAAAACCTTACGCACTTAGGCGTCCTTTCCTTGGAACTCCATCCCGCCCGCTCCAGGGCAGCAGGAATTCGTGTCGCCGTTCGGCAGTCCAACTCGTTACTCTGCCAGTATCCGGTAAACGGTTAAGTCCTTGAAGATGAACGTTAGTTGAACCGTCGGTGCAGCAGTCCCGGACGCGCCGACGGCCACCTGCCAGCGCATAAGGTGGAGCTGTGGATCCTATGCTCATCGGTCTGGTCGCCGGCCTCATCGGCCTGGCGCTCGGCACCTTCGGCGTGCTGGCCTACCGGGTCAGCGAGAAGCAGCGGCACCTGCTGGACGTCGACGCCGATGAAATCGCCTTGCCGGCCGGCGCCGCCGAGGTGCTGGCCGTCGTCGGACGCGCCTTTGTGGTGGTGGACGCTGTTGACGGCGTGGTCCGCGCCAGCCCGGCGGCCTATGCCTACGGCCTGGTGCGCGGGCACACCGTGGTCCACAAGGAACTGCTGGACATGACGGCGGGCGTCCGGCGCGACGGCGTCATCCTTGAGAAGCAGCTGGAGCTTCCGCGCGGCCCCCTGGGGCAGGGCACGATTATCGTACAGGTCCGGGCCGCCATGCTCGGGGAGGAATACATCCTCCTGCTCGCGGACGACCGCACCGAGATCACCCGTACGGAAGAGATCCGGAACGACTTTGTCGCCAACGTCTCCCATGAACTGAAGACTCCCGTGGGAGCCATCTCCCTGCTCGCCGAAGCCCTGGAGTCCTCGGCCGACGACGAACAGGCAGTGCGCCGCTTCGCCAAGCGCATGCACAAGGAATCCGGCCGCCTGGCCGCCCTGGTGCAGGACATCATCGAACTCTCCCGGCTGCAGGGCGCAAGCGTCACCCAGGAAGGCCGCCCCGTCGACGTCAACGCCGTCATCGCTGAGGCCGTGGACCGGTCGCAGCTCCCGGCCGAGAGCAAAAACATCCGTATTGTGGTGGGCGGCCGGACGGAGGGCAAGGTCTTCGGTGACCAGGACCTCCTGGTCACCGCGCTGCGCAATCTGATCGACAACGCCATCCGCTACTCGCCGGTCAACACTCGCGTGGGCATCGGAGTCCGCTCCCGGGAAGGGCTCGTCTCCGTCTCCGTAACGGACCAGGGCGAGGGACTCAGCCCGGAGGACCAGGAACGTGTCTTCGAACGTTTCTACCGCGTGGACTCGGCGCGTTCGCGCCACACCGGCGGGACCGGCCTGGGACTGAGCATCGTCAAGCACGTCGCCTCCAACCACGGCGGGGAAGTGACCCTCTGGTCACAGCCCGGCCAGGGGTCCACCTTCACGCTCCGTCTTCCGGAAATGGAAGGGCAGGAGGACGAGGACGAGGTTCCGCAGGCCGCAGCCCCGGGACTGGCCGGACATGGACACCGGAAGCCAACTGTCACCCAAGTACCCCGCGCCGCAGGCGCAAAAGAACGAGGAGCCAACGCTTGAGCAGGATTCTGATTGTGGAGGACGAGGAATCGTTCAGCGATCCCTTGTCCTATTTGCTGGGTAAGGAAGGGTTCGAGGTGGAGGTGGTGGACAACGGCCTGGACGCCATCACCGAATTCGACCGGAACGGGGCCGACCTGGTGCTGCTGGACCTCCAGCTCCCCGGCCTGTCCGGCACCGAGGTGTGCCGCCAGCTGCGCCAGCGCTCCAGCGTCCCGGTGATCATGCTGACCGCCAAGGACTCCGAAATCGACAAGGTGGTGGGGCTGGAACTCGGCGCCGACGACTACGTCACCAAGCCCTACTCCTCCAGGGAACTGGTGGCAAGGGTCAGGGCCGTGCTCCGCCGCCAGGGTGAACCGGAGGAACTGATCTCGTCCACCGTCCAGGCCGGGCCCGTCCGGATGGACATTGAACGCCATGTGGTCAGCGTGGGCGGTGAACAGGTGCTGCTTCCCCTGAAGGAGTTTGAACTCCTGGAGATGCTCCTGCGCAATTCCGGCCGGGTGCTCACCCGCGGCCAGCTCATTGACCGCGTCTGGGGTTCGGACTATGTGGGCGACACCAAAACCCTTGATGTCCACGTCAAGCGGCTGCGCGGGAAGATCGAACCGGATCCTTCAGCGCCGCGGTTCCTGGTGACCGTGCGCGGCCTCGGCTACAAGTTCGAGCCGTAGGACTGCTGGCGCCCGGACAAGAGGCGGCGGCATAGAAAAGGGAGGGGCCGGCCGGCCCCTCCCTTTTCTATGTGTTGCTTGAGCAAGCCTTAGTGGCCGGCCCCGCCGGCTGCACTTTCGGACGCCGACGGCGACGGGGTGGCAGAGCTGGTGGGCGGAGGAGTGCTGCCTGCCGGCAGGTATTCCTTGTACTCGGGCAGCGTTGTGTCCAGCACCGGAACCTTCACGGTGTTGCTGACGTTGGTGCCGTCTTCGCTGATCTTGATATCCACCAGGGACCCCGGGATTCCACCGGTGGTGCTGAGGACAGCTTCATCCGTGGTGTCGTTCAGCAGGGTGGAGGAGTTGGCCTTGACCGGGACTTCCGTCTGCGAGCCTTCGGCGCCGTTGAGCCGAAGGGTCACATCCTGCGAGGACGAGTTGAAGACCGCGCCGATAACCCGGCCGGGCTGGTCCTTCCCGGCGGACACGATGAGGATGTTGCGCAGCTGGAGCGGGCCGAGGTCGGTGACGATGCCATCCGAGGCGGCGTACTGCTCATTTGTCTGCTGGGGCGTGATGTATCCGCAGCCCGCCGTCAGCAGGCCAACGCCGAGAGCGCCCGCGGTCAATGCCAGTTTGGCGCGCCGGGCCCGGTTCATCGCAGTGAAACGCACGTCACGTACTCCTCGAGAGGTTGAAAGAATATTCAGGCATAGCCTATCCGCAAACCCGCGCAAACGCGGATTCGACGCCGTCACATCGCCCTTGGCAGCACCCTCGCGATGCACTATTATCCGCGTTCGTCAAGGGGGTGGAGGGGGTCGATTGTGCCCATTTTCCGCGTATTTTCGCGGTTCGCGGCCCTTTTCCCGGCCGGTCATATGCCTGAATCGTGATAAACTGGTCTGCGGGAAAGGGGAAATGTCCACATGGTATTTGAGGTCGGCGAGACAGTAGTTTACCCTCACCACGGTGCTGCGAAGATTGAAGAAATCAAGATGCGCACCATCAAGGGCGAAGAGAAGATGTATCTCAAGCTCAAGGTGGCTCAGGGTGATCTGACCATTGAAGTTCCAGCAGAGAACGTTGATCTTGTTGGGGTTCGGGACGTAGTGGGCAAGGAAGGCCTGGAGCACGTGTTTGATGTGCTTCGTGCCGAGTTCACCGAAGAACCCACCAACTGGTCACGCAGGTACAAGGCAAATCTGGAGAAGCTTGCTTCCGGTGACGTCATCAAAGTGGCAGAGGTCGTCCGCGACCTGTGGCGCCGCGATCACGATCGGGGCCTTTCCGCAGGCGAGAAGCGAATGCTGGCCAAAGCCCGGCAGATTCTGATTTCAGAGCTGGCCCTGGCTGAAAAGACCGACGAGGAGAAGGCTGCAAGCGTTCTCGACGAGGTCCTGGCTTCCTAAGAATTGAACCCCGGCGGCACGCAAGTGCCCCGGGGCTTCTTTTTGCCCGGATTCAGGTCCGGGCGGGGCCGGGCGCGGGGACGTAGGCTAGTCCGCATGAGTGCAACTCCCACACGCCCGGTCACTGCGGTGATCCTGGTGGCCGCCGGCTCCGGGCAACGGCTCGGCTACGGCATGCCCAAAGCAGCGGTGCCGCTGGGCGGCGAACCCATCCTGATGCACGCCCTGCGGGGCATTGTCGCGTCCGGGGTCAGCAGCCAGGTGGTTATCGCGCTGCCGGCCGCCGATAATGCCCTGCGGCAGCTGTGCGAGGACTTCCGGGAGGAACTGGCCGACGGCGGCCCCCTCCTTTCCATCGTCGACGGCGGTGCCACCCGGGCAGAGTCCGTCCGGGCCGGCATGGGCGCGCTGATGGACGGCATCGACGCCGTGCTGGTGCATGATGCCGCCCGTGCCCTGACGCCCGAGTCGGTTTTTCACCGCGTGGTGGACGCGCTGGCTGCGGGAGCCTCGGCAGTTATTCCTGCGGTGGCCGTCGTGGATACCGTCAAAACCGTCGCCGCGACGACGGGGATGGACACCGCCCTGGCACCGGAGGTTGTTACCGGGACCGCGCCGCGCGAGGAACTGCGTGCCGTCCAGACGCCCCAGGGTTTCCGGCTCAGCACCCTCCGGCAGGCGCATGAAGCGGCCAGGGCCCTTGACCAGCAGCAGTCCGCCGCCGTTACCGATGACGCCATGCTCGTGGAATTGCTTGGCACGCCGGTCCATGCCGTGCGGGGCTCCAGCCAATCCCTGAAGATCACCACCCCCCTGGACCTGATCCTCGCCGAGGGGCTTCTCGAGGGACCATTAGGCGCCCGCTGGGTGGAGGGTTGACCATGGCCGACGTCAAGTTGGTCCTGCCCCGCACCGGAATCGGCATCGACGTCCATGCCTACGCCCCGGAGGGCGCTCCGCGTCCGCTGTGGCTCGGCGGGCTCCTGTGGGAAGGTGAACGCGGGCTCGCCGGGCACTCCGACGGCGACCCCGTTGCCCACGCAGCGGCCGACGCTCTTTTCTCGGCAGCCGGCATCGGCGACCTCGGCACCCACTTCGGAACCAGCCGTCCCGAGTTCGCCGGTGCTTCCGGCGTCACCCTCCTCGCGGAGGCGGCACGGATCGTGAGGGCAGCCGGCTTCGAGATCGGCAACGTCGCGGTGCAGTTCGTCGCCAACCGGCCAAAATTCGGTCCCCGTCGGGAGGAATCGCAGCAGGTCCTCAGTGAGGCGGCTGGCGCACCCTTCAGTGTCACGGCAACCACCAGCGACGGCCTGGGCTTCGCCGGACGCGGCGAAGGGATCTCTGCGGTGGCCACTGCCCTGGTGTATCCAAGCCCGTCCGGCGCCATCGGCTAATCTGGAGCGGTGACCCTGCGCTTCTATGACACTGCCTCCGCCGAAGTCCGGAACTTCGTCCCCCTCGTCGAGGGCAAGGCCAGCCTCTACTACTGCGGGGCCACGGTGCAGGGCATGCCCCACGTCGGCCACATCCGCTCAGCCATCGCCTTCGACCAGCTCACCCGCTGGCTGACCCACCGGGGCCTACGGGTCACAGTGGTCAGGAACGTCACTGACATCGATGACAAGATCCTCGCCAAATCGGAAGCCTCGTTCGCGGCCGGCTTTACGCCGGAACCCGGCGAAGTGCCCCGGGAGGAGTGGTGGGCCCTCGCGTACCGCTACGAACAGGAATTCCTGAAGGCATACGACACCCTTGGTGTCTCGCGGCCCACCTACGAACCCCGCGCCACCGGCCACATCCCCGAAATGCATGCCCTGATCCAGGAACTCATCGATCGCGGGCACGCCTACCCCGCCCCGGACGGGTCCGGCGACGTCTACTTCGACGTCCGGTCCTGGAGCAAATATGGTGCGCTGACCAGGCAGAACATCGACGACATGCAGGCAGCCCCCGACGCCGACCCGCGGGGGAAGCGGGATCCCCGCGACTTTGCGCTGTGGAAGGGGTCCAAGGACGGCGAGCCGGTAACGGCAAGCTGGGCTTCCCCCTGGGGCGCCGGCCGCCCGGGCTGGCACCTGGAGTGCTCCGCGATGGTCACCAAGTATCTCGGCACCGAGTTTGATATCCATGGCGGCGGGCTGGACCTGAGGTTCCCGCACCATGAAAACGAACTGGCCCAGTCCCAGGCCGCGGGCCACCCGTTTGCCACCTTCTGGATGCACAACGGCATGGTCACCTACCAGGGCGAAAAGATGTCCAAATCAATCGGGAACACCATCAGTCCCGCCGAGATGCTGGAACTGGCCCCGCCCCGGGTGGTCCGCTACTACCTCGGCCAGGCGCACTACCGCTCCATCCTGGACTACCGGCCCACGTCGCTGCAGGAGGCCGCCGCCGCCGTCGAACGCATTGACGGTTTCCTTGCCAAAGCCTCGGCCCGGTTCGGCAAGGACGTCGGGTTCGTCGCCGGCAACTTCGGCTCGTCAGCCGATGCTGTCCAGACTTTCACCGAGGCCATGGATGACGACCTCAACGTGCCGCGCGCGCTGGCGGCCCTCCACGAGACGGTCCGCGCCGGGAACACCGCCCTCGCCGAGGGGAATGACGACGCCGGCCGCCAGGCAATGTACGCCGTGATGATGATGACGGAGGTGCTCGGGCTCGACGCCGTGGCCGGCACGGATGCGGGCAGCGGCAAGGAAGCAACCGCGCTGGAGGTTCTGGTCCAGGCGCAGCTGGCCGCCCGCGCCGCGGCCCGTGCCGAAAAAAACTGGGCAGCCTCGGACGCCATCCGGGACACCCTAACCGCCGCCGGCGTGGTGGTGGAGGACGGTGCGGACGGCGCAAGCTGGAGCCTGAAGCGGGACTAAAAGCAGTACCTTCCCACAGGCAACTCCACAGGGGTCAGGCGATTTTACTTGGTTCAGTAGACTGGTAGGCAGACGCAGTCAACACAATCAAGGGTGGAACACAATGGCCAACAATGGTCGCCGATCGGTTAAAGCGAAGAAGGGCCCAACCATCGGAACCGGTGGCCATGGCCGCAAGGCCCTCGAAGGCAAGGGTCCCACGCCCAAGGCGGAGGACCGCCCGTACCACAAAGCGCACAAGTCCAAGCAGCTCGCTGAGCGCTCGGCCGCCAAGCGCGGCACCGGCGCGCGCAGTGCCGGCGCTGCCAAGTCCGGCCCCAAGGGACGCGCCACGGAGGAAGTGGTCACGGGCCGCAACTCCGTGGTGGAAGCGCTCCGGGCCGGCATCCCCGCCAAGGCCCTGCACATCGCGATCCGCATCGAAATGGATGACCGGGTCAAGGAATCCCTGAAGATCGCCGCCGAGCGCGGCATCCCGCTGCTGGAAACCGGCAAGCCCGAACTGGACCGGATGACTGACGAAGCCGTCCACCAGGGCCTGGTCCTGCAGATCCCGCCGTACGAGTACCAGGACGCCTACGACCTCGCCGAAGAAACGGTGGATAAGTGGAAGAAGGGGCACGTCGCCAACGCGCCGCTCTTCGTGGCGCTGGACGGCATCACCGATCCCCGCAACCTCGGTGCCATCATCCGGTCCGTGTCCGCCTTCAGCGGCCACGGCGTGATTGTCCCCGAACGCCGTTCAGTGGGCGTCACCGCCTCCGCCTGGAAAACCAGCGCGGGCGCAGCGGTCCGGGTGCCGGTGGCACGGGCCTCCAACCTCAACAGCGCGCTGAAGCAGTTCAAGAACATGGGCATCTTCGTCCTGGGCCTTGACGGAGACGGCGACGTCTCGCTTCCCGACCTCACCCTCGCCACCGAACCGGTGTGCATCGTGGTGGGCTCGGAAGGCAAAGGCCTCAGCCGCCTGGTCCGGGAGAACTGCGACCAGATCGTTTCGATCCCCATCGATTCGGCCATGGAATCCCTGAACGCCTCCATGGCAGTGGGCATCTCTCTGTATGAAGTGTCCCGCCAGCGCGCAACCAAGTAACCACGGCACAATAACAAGGTTCCGATTCCCGGCCTGCCTGCGCGCCATTGTGACGCGCAGGCAGGCAATGTGCCCTTGGCGGCTAGTATTTTAGGTGATGGTCATGCCGCTCTTCGACACAGCTTCCACCACGGACGCCTCAACGGCCCTTCCACTGGGTGTAACTGTCCCGCGCCCCCGCGTGGCCGCGGCGGGTCCGGCCGGAAACGGAACCGGGCCGGGCGCGCAGGCCAACGTGGCCTGCTACGCCCCCGGCGTGCGAAGCCTGGAAATTGTCTACAGAGCCCCGGGCGATGACTGGCGCGTACGGGCGCTGCCCAACATCAGCCACGGTGTCCATCACGGAATCGTGGACAACCTGCCTTACGGTTCGCGGTACGGCTTCCGTCCGGCCGCACCCGAGCAATCCCTGCCCCTCGCCGTGCCCACCCAGGACGTTGACGAGGACGACGGCCAGCCGCTGCTGCTGGACCCCTACGGCAGGGCAGTGGACCAGCGCGACGGATTCCTGACCAGTGTCCGGATGCCCGCCGATTTCGACTGGGGATCGGACACGCGGCTCCGCCTGGAATGGCGGGACACCATCATCTACGAGGCCCACGTCCGCGGCCAGAGCATGCTCCACCCCGACCTGCCACGGGAAATCCGCGGCACCTACGCCGGCATGGCGCACCCGGCCATTGTCGAGCATTTGAAGAGCCTCGGAATCACAGCCGTCCAGCTGTTGCCCGTGCACTTCCACCTTGATGAACCGCATTTGCAGGACCTTGGACTGACCAACTACTGGGGCTACAACACGGCAGCGTTTTTCGCCCCGCACCCGGGCTACGCCACCCAAGCGGCCCAGGAAGCGGGCCCCCAGGCCGTCCAGGACGAGTTCAAGGGCATGGTCAAAGCGCTCCATGCCGCAGGGCTGGAAGTCATTTTGGACGTCGTGTACAACCACACCGCAGAAGGCGGCCCCGACGGGCAGGCCCTGAGCTTCCGCGGGCTGGGGGAGGACACGTACTACCGGACCGACGGGAACGGCCGGTACGTGGACACCACAGGCTGCGGCAACAGCCTGAACTTTGCTGAACCCCAGGTGGTCCAGCTGGTGGTCGACTCCCTCCGCCACTGGGTGGACGAGTACCACATTGACGGCTTCCGGTTCGACCTCGCCGTGACGCTCTGCCGCAACGGTGCCAACGAGTTCGATCCCCGGCACCCTTTCCTGGTGGCCATTGCGGCCGATCCCGTACTGTCCGACGTGAAGCTGATCGCAGAACCCTGGGACATTGGTTATGGCGGCTGGCAAACCGGGCGATTCCCGGCCGGCTGGGCGGACTGGAACGACCACTTCCGTGACGCCGTGCGCTCATTCTGGGTGGCCGACCGCGCTTCCCTTGAATCCGGCGGGCAGGGTGGGTCCGTGGCGAGGCTTGCGGACGTGATGTCCGGTTCCGCTGCCCTCTTTGCGGCGTCCGGCCGCTCCCGGCTGGCGTCGGTCAACTACATCGCGGCACACGACGGCTTCACCCTGAACGACCTCGTCTCCTACGACCGCAAACACAACGAAGCGAACGGTGAGCAAAACCGGGACGGCCACGGCGACAACCGCAGCTACAACCACGGCTTTGAAGGCCCCACCGAGGACGGCGGAATCCTGGCCAAACGTGCCCAGTCCCGGCGCAACCTCATGGCTTCGCTGATGATTTCCCTTGGTGTCCCCATGATCACGGCCGGCGACGAACTGGCACGGACCCAGCAGGGGAACAACAACGCGTACTGCCAGGACAACGCCCTTGCCTGGCTGGACTGGACCAGGACCCCGGAGTCCTCCGAGATGCTCCGCAGCACCAAGCGGTATATCCGCCTTCGCAAGGAGTTCCTCGCCGCCCAGCCCACTGACTTCCCGGACCGGGATGAGCAGTCCTACCTCTACTGGTTCGACGAAGCCGGGCAGCCGATGTCCATGGAACGCTGGAATGACCCTCGGCACCGCGTGATGCAACTCCTGCTCGGTTCAGATGACGGGACACTGGCCGGCCTGGTGGTGGTGAACGGCAGCACGTCCGACGTCCACATCACCCTTCCCCGGATCGTCACGGAGGGTACCCCGCACACGAAGTTCGAGCTGCGGCTGACCACCACGGCGCTGCACGAGCTCCGCCAAGGCACCCGGGTGGCAGCCGGGGAGAGAGACCTCGTGGAGGCCAACTCCATCAATATCTACCGCACCTGATGCACCGGGGAACAACCTAATGCGCAACCGAAAAATCCTGCCCCTGCTGATCACTGCGCTCGTGGTGCTGGGACTCCTCGCGTTCGGCGGCACTGGAATCCTGGGCCAGCTGGCGGAAGGTACGACGCCGGAGGCCGGGTCCAGCGCCACGCCTGCGCCACGTGCCGCGACGAGTCCTTCCGCAGCGGGTTCTCCTGCTGCCGGCGCCGGGGAGGGAGCTGCCTCTCCGGCGCCCCGTGCGCAGGAGAACCCGTCCGGCCTGCCGGAGGTGCGGGAGTCTGCCCTGCCGGCCGAAGGCCGCAGGACCCTCGCCCTCATCCGCGCCGGGGGACCTTACCGGTACAGCCAGGACGACCAGACCTTCGGGAACTTCGAGCGGATCCTGCCGCGGCGGGACAGGGGCTACTACCGGGAATACACGGTGCCCACGCCCGGGGAATCCGATCGGGGAGCGCGCCGCATCGTGGCAGGCGATGACGGAGAGAAGTACTACACGGATGACCATTACGAGACGTTTCGATTCATAGCAGAAGGCAGCTAGGCACCAATGAAGATCTACTCCGGCGAGACCTGGACCTTGGAAGAACTGCTGGAACAGGTGGCCGACGCCGGCCGGCGCAGCCTGGTGGTTCCCCCGGCCGACAGCAAGAAGGCCGTCCTGGAAACCTTCGGCGAGGTCCTGAACTTTCCCGAACACTACGGCGTGAACCTTGATGCCCTGAACGACTCCCTGCATGACTTCGCGGACAGCATCACGGACAACGGCAACCCGCCGGTCACGGTGTTGTGGCAGGTGGCGGCACCGTTCCGCGCTGACCGGTCGTTCGGGGTCATCTGTGAAATCCTCCAGGACGCCGAGCGCTACGCCGGCAAGGACCTCTCAGTTACCGCCGTGATGCTCTAGCAGCCACCCCGGCGGCACTAGGGGCGTTCTTCATGCCCCGCATAGGTTTCCAGCAGGTCCAACGCCCGGCCGCCGCCGTCCTCTTCGGCGAGGGCCTTCCGCATGCTTTCCGCCTTCTCCCGGCCTCCCGGGAAGGGCGGCAGGAGGGGAACCTCGGGATCGGTCAGCACTTCGATCACCACTGGGCGGCCGGCTGCGAACGCCCACTCCCAGGCATCGCCCAGAAGCCCGGGATCGTCCACCCGGATGCCCGTGAGGCCCAGCAGTTCGGCGTAACCCGCGAACGGGAACTCGGGGAGTTCCTGGCTGTCACGGAACCGCGGCTCGCCCTCGGACTCGCGCTGTTCCCACGTGACCTCGGTGAGCTCCCGGTTGTTGAAAACGCAGACAACGAACCGGGGATCCTCCCACTGCCGCCAGCGGTGCGCCACCGTCACCAGTTCGGCAATCCCTGACATCTGCATGGCGCCGTCCCCGGACAACGCCACCAGCGGCCGGTCGGGGTGGGCAAGCTTGGCCGCGATGCCGTACGGGATGGAGCAGCCCATGCTCGCCAGCGTGCCTGACAGGTGGGCCGGCACGCCCGGCGGAAGGATGAGCTGGCGGGCATACCAGTAAACGCAGCTGCCGACGTCGACACTCACCTGGGCGTTGGCCGGAAGCCTGCCATTGAGCTCCCTCACCACGCGCTCCGGGTTTACGGGCCGGGCGGGCACCGCGGCGCGTTCCCCGGCCAGCGCCCGCCAGCGCGTCACCTCCTGCTCAACGTCCTCCCGCCACTGCCCGCGCGGCCGCTCGTTGAGCCGGGAATTCAGGGCCTTCAGGGCATTGGCCGCGTCTCCTGCCAGTCCCACTTCCACAGGGTAGCGGTTGCCGATCTTCCGCTCGTCGATGTCGATCTGGACGGCCCGTGCCGCTCCGGGCGGGGGATAAAACTCGGTCCAGGGATCGTTCGAGCCGACGATCAGCAGCGCATCGCAGTTGCCCAGCAGATGGGCGCTGGCGGTGGTACCCAGATGCCCCATGGTGCCCACGGCGAAGGGCAGGGTCTCGTCAATGTAGGGCTTGCCCAGGAGGCTGGTGGCAATGCCCGCCCCCAGCTGTTCCGCCACGGCCACCACTTCCGCGGCCGCGTGCCTGGCTCCCTGGCCTACCAGAAGCGCCACCCGCTGGGCGCTGTTCAGGATGGCGGCAGCGGCGTCCAGGTCTTCTCCGCGGGGGGTCTTGGCGGACGTGCTCCAGGTCGGCGCGGTGACCACCACCCCGTGCTCCTGTTCCAGCTCCGGCGCGGGGGCGGACTGGATGTCATGCGGCAGGATTACCACACACGGCGAGGAAGTGGCCTTTGCCGTGCGGAAGGCGCGGTCCAGCACCATGGGAAGCTGCTCGGGCGCGTTGACCTGCTGCACGAACTGGGCTGCCACGTCCTTGAACAGGACGGTCAGCTCAATCTCCTGCATGTAGGCCGAGCCCAGCACCGTCCTGCTTTGCTGCCCCACGATCGCCACCACCGGCACGCCGTCGAGCTTGGCGTCATAGAGGCCGTTCAGCAGGTGGACGGCGCCCGGCCCCTGCGTGGAGGTCACCACTCCCACCCCGCCGGTGTACTTGGCGTGGCCCACGGCCATAAAAGCCGCGGTTTCCTCGTGCCGGGCCTGCACGAATTCGATCCGGCCCTCCGCCCGGCGGAGGGCCCCCAGAAACCCGTTGATCCCGTCCCCGCTGTACCCAAACACCCGGTTGACGCCCCACGTTGTGAGCCGGTCCACGATCAGGTCTGATACGGTCCGGTCGTTCATGGAATCCTCCTGCAGTGGTTCGGGCCCTGCCTGCTGTTACGCGTTAACGATCAGGCCCAACTCGGCCTTCGACGCCAGCGCGTCATGCCGCGGCAACACCCGGACGGTGTAGCCGAACGACCCCGAACGGTCGATCAGCAGGGAACCGCTAAACAGGTGGCGCCCGCTGCCGAGGTCCTCCTGGACTTTCAGTTCCACCACGGTGATGTCCGTGAGCGTGTCGCTTTCCTCCGCCCTGCCGTAAGCCACCTCCACGCTGACGTCATCCGGGGTCAGGCTGTTCAACGCCACATAGGCGTTGACCTGGAGCGTGTCGCCGATCTGCGGATCCTCGGAGACTCCCACCGAGTCCACGTGCTCCACGTGCACCTGCGGCCAGGCGGCCCGCACCTTCGCCGTCCAGGCTGCCAGCGTCCGCGCCTGCAAGTAGGAGTTGGCGCCTGCGCTGCGGCCCGCCTCGGCGGCCGGGCGGTAGAGGATGTTGACGTAGTCGCGCAGCATGCGCTCGGCTGAAACCGCCGGGCCGAGGTGCGAGAGTGTGTGCTTGATCATCGACACCCAATGCGTGGGCACCTTCTCGGTGCCCGACGTCGACGGCCCTGCGGCTCCCGCTGCCTCCGAAACAGTGCTGCCGTAGAACCGCGGGGCAACCTGTGTCTCAAGGAGTTCATAAAGGGCGGCGGCTTCGATATCGTCCCGTTCATCGGGCGATGCGTCATTATTGGCCGTGGGAATCGCCCAGCCGTTTTCGCCGTCGTACATCTCATCCCACCAGCCGTCGAGAACGGACAGGTTCAGCGAGCCGTTGAGCGCGGCCTTCATGCCGGAGGTTCCGCAGGCCTCAAGCGGCCGGAGCGGGTTGTTCAGCCACACGTCGCAGCCCGGAAAGAGCGTGCGCGCCATCGCGATGTCGTAGTTGGGCAGGAAGGCGATGCGGTGCCGGACCTCCGGGTCATCGGTGAAACGGACCAGGTCCTGGATCATCTTCTTCCCGGCGTCGTCCGCCGGGTGCGACTTGCCGGCGATCACCAGCTGGATCGGGTGGTCCTTGTGCAGCAGCAGTGCCTTGAGCCGGTCCGGTTCACGCAGCATCAGGGTAAGTCGTTTGTAGGTGGGCACACGGCGGGCGAACCCGATGGTGAGGATGTCCGGGTCCAGCACCTTGTCCGTCCAGCGCAGCTCGGCGTCTGCTGCGCCGCGCTTCTTCCACGACGCGCGCAGCCGGCGGCGGACGTCCTCCACCAGGGCGCTCCGCATCTCGCGCCGCAGCTCCCACACATCGGCGTCGCTGACGTTGTAGGCGAGGTCCCAGCGGCCCAGCGCTTCAGCCTCGCTGCCGAACTGGTCCCGGGCGAGCTTGGAGATGCGGCTGTCCACCCAGGTGGGCACGTGCACGCCGTTGGTCACCGAGGTGATGGGCACTTCCGAGTGGTCGAAGCCGGGCCACAGCGCGGAGAACATCCCGCGGGACACCTCACCGTGCAGCTTGGCCACGCCGTTTGCCCGCTGCGCCAGCCGCAGGCCCATCACGGCCATGTTGAAGACGGACGGGTTGCCCTCGGCGTAGTTCTCGCGGCCAAGCTCCAGGATCCGGTCCACGGGCACCGCCGGGGCGAGCCCCGCCTGGAAGAAGTGGTGGATCTGCGAGATCTCAAACCTGTCGATGCCTGCGGGCACGGGGGTGTGCGTGGTGAAAACGGTGGAGGCACGGCCCGCAGCCAAAGCCTCGTCGAACGTCAGGGCTTCGTCACCGGACATCAGTTCTTGGATTCGCTCGATGCCCAGGAATCCGGCGTGGCCTTCATTGGTGTGGAAAACTTCCGGAGCGCGCGTCCCGGTGAGCTTCTGGAAGGCGCGCAGCGCCTTGACCCCGCCCATGCCGAGCAGCAGTTCCTGCTGCAGCCGGTGGTCTCCGCCGCCGCCGTAGAGGCGGTCGGTGATGCTGCGGGCGGCTTCGTCGTTGCCCGGGACGTTCGAGTCCAGGAGCAGCAGCGGGACACGTCCGACGTCGGCGCGCCAGATGTGCGCCAGCAGCCGGCGGTTGTTGGGGAGCGGCAGGGAGATCTGCAGCGGCCGGCCATTGCCGTCGCCGGAAGGCTCCCGGAGCAGGGTGAGCGGCAGGCCGTCCGGATCCAGGACAGGGTAGGTTTCCTGCTGCCAGGCGTCCCGGGACAGCGACTGCTTGAAGTATCCGGCCTGGTAGAGCAACCCAACGCCGATCAGGGGCACGCCCAGGTCCGAGGCTGCCTTCAGGTGGTCGCCGGCAAGGATGCCGAGGCCGCCGGAGTACTGGGGGAGGACTTCGGTGATACCGAATTCGGGGGAGAAGTAGGCAATCGACGCCGGGGCGTCCGGGCCCAGGCTCTGGTACCAGCGGGGTGCCTCGAGGTACCGGTCAAGGTCCTCCTCGGCGGCGCGGACCCGCTCCACCACGGACTGGTCTGCGGCAAGCTGCTGGAACTCCTCCCGGCTCACCAACCCCAGGAAGCCGACCGGGTCTTCACCGCTCTCCACCCACAGCCGCGGGTTCAGCGCGGCGAAAAGTTCCCGGGTGGGACGGTGCCAGGACCAGCGCAAATTACTCGCCAGCCGTACCAGCGGCCTGATCGGTTCGGGGAGGACAGTACGGACCGTAAATCTGCGGATTGCCTTCACCTGCGTCACACTAACGGACAACATGCGCAGCTGGAACCAGCATTGGGTTTCTTTTGGGTAAATGACAGTTGGCATGGAGGAAATGACACGGGCCGCAACAAAATTGGTGCGCAGGCTTAGCAATCCGGCCCATTTCTCGCTAACGTCAAGCCTGTGACGACTAACTCAGGAACCATTGCCGCATCAGAGAAAAAGCCGCAGGGCCCCATCACGGACGGCCTGCAGTTTGGACGTTTCCCCATCACGGCTGTGCAGCCGGTGGTGGAGGGTGGAAAGTTTCCCGCCAAGGCGCTGCCTGGCGAGGGAATCGTGGTGGGCGCCACCGCGTTCCGGGAAGGGCATGACCAGCTTGGGGTCAGTGCCGTGCTCCTGGACCCGGCGGGTCAGGAACGCCAGCGCGTCCGGCTGGCCCCGCCCCGCGGGGAACGCGGCATGGGGACCGACCGCTGGGAAGGTGTCCTCACGCCGTCGGACGCCGGCAACTGGTCCTTTGTCATCGAAGCCTGGCACGACCGCTACGGCACCTGGCACCACAACGCAGAGGTGAAGGTGGAAGCCGGCATCGACGTCGAGCTGATGCTCGCCGAGGGTGCCGCGCTGCTCCGTGAAGGGGCCGACGACGGCGCCCGCAGCGAGTGGGACAGGGGCGTACTCCGCGAGGCCGCCGACAAACTGGCTGATTCATCCCTCAGCACGGAGGAGCGCCTCGGGGCAGGATTCAGCCACGCGGTGGCCGGGGTTGTCGCGCACCAGCCCATCCGGGAGCACGTCACCGTCTCCGAGCAGTTTCCGCTGCTGGTTGAGCGGGACCTCGCCGGCCGGGGCGCCTGGTACGAGTTTTTCCCCCGCTCCGAAGGGGCAGTGAAGGACCACAACACTGGCACCTGGACCTCAGGAAACTTCCGCACCGCGGCGCAACGGCTCGATGCTGTTGCAGCCATGGGCTTCGACGTCCTTTACATGCCGCCCATCCATCCCATCGGTGTCCAGCACCGCAAGGGTCCCAACAACACGCTCATCGCAGGCCCTAACGACCCCGGCTCGCCGTGGGCGATCGGCGCCAAAGAGGGCGGCCACGACGCCATCCATCCTGACCTTGGAACCTTTGAGGACTTTGACGCCTTTGTGGCGCGGGCCAACGAACTGGGCCTGGAAGTGGCGTTGGACCTGGCCCTGCAGGCTGCCCCGGACCACCCCTGGGTCCAGTCGAATCCCGAATGGTTCACCACCCGCGTGGACGGCAGCATTGCCTATGCGGAAAACCCGCCCAAGAAGTACCAGGACATTTATCCGCTCAATTTCGATAACGACCCCGAGGGGCTCTCTAACGAAATTCTCCGCATTGTCCTGCTCTGGGTCAGCCACGGCGTCAAAATTTTCCGAGTGGATAACCCGCATACCAAACCCGTGTGGTTCTGGGAATGGCTCATTGCGCAGGTAAATAAGGAAGTTCCCGGGGTTGTGTTCCTGGCCGAGGCCTTCACCCGCCCGGCCATGATGCACGCGCTGGGCCGCGCAGGCTTCCAGCAGTCCTACACCTACTTCACGTGGCGCAACACCAAAAAGGAAATCGAGCAGTACTTCCACGAGGTCAGCCACGAGTCGCCGGCCTTCTTCCGGCCCAACTTCTTTGTGAACACGCCGGACATCCTCACCGAATACCTTCAGTTCGGCGGCCCGGCGGCGTTCAAGATCCGGGCGGCACTGGCGTCCACGGCAAGCCCGCTCTGGGGCGTCTACGCGGGCTACGAGCTGTACGAGCACGTTGCCCGGCCGGGGGCCGAGGAGTACATCGACAACGAAAAGTTCGAATACAAGGCACGGGACTGGGACGCAGCGGCGCAGTCCGGGCGGACCCTCGCCCCCTACATCACCAGGCTGAACGAGCTCCGGCACACCCACCCGGCGCTGCAGGACCTGCAGAACCTGACGGTGCACCACACAACCGACGACTCGACCGTGGTGTACTCCAAGCACAAAACCCTCGCCGACGGATCCAAGGACACCATCATTGTGGTGGTCAACGTCGATCCGCACGTCACCAAGGAATGCAGTGTCTCACTGGACCTGGCCGCCCTCGAGCTGAATCCCCAGGACCTCACTGCGAACGGCGGCTTCCACGTGGACGACCTCATTTCCGGTGAGAGCTGGGAGTGGGGGGAGTTCAACTACGTCCGCCTTGATCCCCACGTTGAGCCCGCACACATCCTGAGCGTGAGGAGAGCGCATCAGTGAGTTTTAACCCGCAAAGTTCGGGCCAGCATTTCACGCCGAAGAGCACCTTCGAACTGAATGCGCCGGGCCTGCAGCACGATCCGCTGTGGTACCGGAAGGCCGTTTTCTACGAGGTCCTCGTGAGAGCTTTTGCGGATGCCAACGGTGACGGCTCGGGAGATTTCTCGGGCCTCATCGACAGGCTTGACTACCTGCAGTGGCTGGGCGTGGACTGCCTCTGGCTGCCGCCGTTCTTCCAGTCGCCGCTGCGCGACGGAGGTTATGACATCTCCGACTACAACTCGGTCCTGGACGAGTTCGGCACCATCACCGACTTCAAGCGGCTGGTCGCCGAGGCGCATGCCAGGGGGGTGCGGGTCATCATCGACCTGCCCCTGAACCACACGTCGGATCAGCACCCCTGGTTCCAGGAATCGCGGAAGGACCCGGACGGGCCCTTCGGCGATTTCTACGTCTGGAGTGACACCGACGAGAAGTACCAGGACGCCCGCATCATCTTCGTGGACACGGAGGAGTCGAACTGGACCTTCGACCCCATCCGCCGGCAGTTCTTCTGGCACCGCTTCTTCAGCCACCAGCCTGACCTGAATTTTGAAAACCCCAAGGTCATCGACGCCCTCTTCGATGTGGTCCGGTTCTGGCTGGACCAGGGCATTGACGGGTTCCGGGCCGACGCCATCCCCTACCTGTTCGAGGAGGAGGGGACCAACTGTGAAAACCTTCCTGCCACGCATGACTTCCTCCGGAAGCTCCGCGCCATGGTGGACGAGAGCTACCCCGGCCGGGTCATCATCGCCGAGGCCAACCAGCCACCCAACGAGGTGGTGGAGTACTTCGGGACGGACGAGGAACCGGAGTGCCACATGGCCTTCCACTTCCCCATCATGCCCCGGCTGTACTACGCGCTCCGGGACCAAAAGGCGGCGCCAATCATCGAGACGATGCAGGAAACCCCCGACATTCCCGACGGCGCCCAGTGGGGCACCTTCCTGCGCAACCATGACGAGCTGACCCTTGAAATGGTGACCGCCGACGAGCGGGCGGCGATGCTTGGCTGGTATGCACCTGATCCCCGTATGCGGGCAAACATCGGCATCCGCCGCCGGCTCGCACCCCTGCTGGACAACTCCAGGGCCGAGATCGAACTGATCAATGCCCTGCTCCTGTCACTTCCCGGCAGCCCGTTCCTCTACTACGGGGACGAGATCGGCATGGGGGACAACATCTGGCTTGAAGACCGGGACGCCGTCCGGACCCCCATGCAGTGGAACCCCGACCGGAACGCGGGCTTCTCCAGCGCCGATCCCGGCAAGCTTTACCTGCCGGTCATCCAGTCGCTGGTTTACAACTACAACATGGCAAACGTTGAGGCCGAGGCCGCCCATTCGGGTTCCCTGCTGCGCTGGACGCGGCAGATCCTCAGCGTCCGCAAGAACCATCCCGCTTTCGGCCTCGGTGCCTTCAAGCACGTTGAGGCCGACCACGATGCCGTGCTGGCTTACCTCCGCGCGTTGCCCAGCGGCAACGCCGCCGGGGTGGACGGCGAAACCATTCTGTGTGCATTCAACCTCTCGCAGCATCCAGTGGCCGCCAGGCTGCGCATCCCCGATTACGGCGGACGCGGTCTTCGTGACGTGTTTGGCGGCCAGCCGTTTCCTGGCATCAACGAGGACGGGACGCTGACACTGACCCTAGGCAGCCACGATTTCTTTTGGCTGAGGATCCGGTCGGCAGCGTCCAATCCTTCGTCCCCCTATACGCAGGCAATGCCGATCCTCTCGATTGAGAACTGACATGAACCAGCCCATCCTTACTCCCGCCCTTACCGCGCTGCTCCAGGAATGGCTTCCGAGGCAACGCTGGTTTCCCGTAAAGTCGCCCGGCTTCGAGCTGTCCCAGGCTGGCAGCCTGGGGCTGGAAGATCCGTCCGGCCACGCCGGACTCGCAGTGTTCCTCCTGAAGGTGACCACCAAGGGAGCCGACGGCGGACGCCGCACAGACGTTGTCCAGGTCCCCTTGAGTTTCAGGCCGGCGCCGGCGGCAGGCATGGAGCGCGCGCTGGTGGGGGAGGCTGCGGGCACCGATCCGTCCAGGCCCTGGGTCTACGACGCGGTGCATGACCCGGATTTTGTTGGCGGCTGGCTTGAGCTGATGCGCGGCGAGGACAAGGCCCCCAGCGGCACCGCCACCGGCTTCCGCGCGCCCGGTAACCACCGCCTTCCCACCGCCCTCGGGGTGGTCAAAGTCCTTTCGGGCGAGCAGTCCAACAGTTCGGTGATAGTGGACGACGGCGAATCGGCCGCCATCGTGAAATTCTTCCGCGTCCTGTCGGATGGGACCAACCCCGAGGTTGAGGTGGGTGCCGCCCTCACCTCAGCCGGCACCACCGAAGTGCCGGCCACCCTGGGCTGGGTACGCGGCGAATGGCTGACCCAGGGCGGGCCTTCCTCCGACGGACCCGGCTCCGGCTCGCGGTACGTCCAGGGGGAGCTGGCGGTGGCGCATGAGTTCCTGGCCGGCGGACGCGACGCCTGGCGCCTCGCCGTTGACGCGGCCCGGTCCGGAACGGACTTCACAGCCGAGGCCCGCGCCCTCGGGGCAGCCACCGCCACGGTCCACCGCCGGCTGGCCGAAGCGCTCGGGCAATCAGCGGAGGCTGAACCCGGAAAGGCGATTGCCCCCGCAGTAGCCCAGCGCGTCCGGCAGGCGTGGGCAGAAGCCGCCTCCGCCGTCGGCCCCTACGACGCAGCGCTGGACAAGCTTCTGAACGGGCTCGACGCCGTAACAACCGGGCCGCTCCAGCGCATCCACGGCGACCTCCACCTTGGCCAGATCCTGCAGGTTCCCGGACACGGGGGAAACCCGGCCCGGTGGGCGATCCTCGACTTCGAAGGCGAACCGCTGCGCCCCATCGCCGAGCGGAACGTTCCCGATGTTCCCCTCCGGGACGTCGTGGGCATGCTGCGCTCCTTCGACTACGCGGCAGGAGCTGCGCAGCGGGAGCAGGAAGGGGCGCAGGTGCCCGACTCCTGGGTGGATGACTGCGCCGAGGCGTTCCTTGCCGGTTATGCGGGGGTCACGCCGGGTACGGTCAACAGGGAATCGCCACTGTTTGTGGCATTGTGGCTGGACAAGGCCTTGTACGAAGTAGTTTATGAAATGCGTAACAGGCCGGACTGGCTGGCGATCCCTGTGAACGCCTCCAGGCGGCTCCTCAGCGGTAACGGCGCCGGCGACCAAGCCGGGGCAGCATCGGAAGGTAGTGAAATGACAGGCTCAGCACGAACGGATCGTCCGGGGGTGCCGCTGCATGTGGATGCGGGCACCCTGGGCAGGATCGCGAACGGTGAACACCACGCCCCCCATTCCATCCTGGGCGCACACCTGGACGACTACGGGCACGTCACCATCCGGACCGTGAAGCATTTGGCGGAAGCGGTCACCGTCATCACCGCGGCCGGCGAGATCCCCATGGAACATGAAGCCCACGGCGTCTGGGTAGCCGTTCTGGAGCCGCTGCAGCAAGGCCACGTCCCGGACTACCGCCTCGCTGTCACGTACCCGGGTGCTGAACCCGTAACTGTTGATGAGCCCTACCGCTACCTCCCCACGGTGGGTGAAGTGGACCTGCACCTCATTGGTGAAGGCCGCCACGAGAAACTCTGGGAAGTGCTGGGCGCCCACGTCCAGCACTACAAATCGTCCCTGGGAGACGTGGACGGAGTGTCCTTTGCAGTGTGGGCGCCCAACGCCCAGGCAGTGCGTGTCATTGGTGACTTCAACGCCTGGGACGGCCGCGAAAACTCGCTCCGCTCCCTTGGCTCGTCGGGCGTGTGGGAGATTTTCCTTCCCGGCGTTGTAGCAGGGGCGTGCTACAAATTCGAAATCCGCACCAAATCCGGGCACTGGGTGGAGAAGGCTGACCCGCTGGCTTTCGGAACCGAGGTTCCTCCGCTGACCGCGTCGAGGGTCGTTGAGCCGTCCTACGCCTTCAAGGACGAGGAATGGATGGAGGCCCGGGCCCAGCGGGATCCGCACAACTCGGCCATGAGCGTCTACGAAGTCCACCTCGGTTCCTGGAAGCTTGGACTCGGCTACCGGGAACTCGCCAAGGAATTGGTGGACTACGTCAAGTGGCTTGGCTTTACCCACGTGGAATTCATGCCGGTGGCGGAGCACCCCTTCGGCGGATCCTGGGGCTACCAGGTCACCTCGTACTTCGCCCCCACCTCCCGGTTCGGCCACCCGGACGAATTCCGGTACCTGGTGGATGCGCTCCACCAGGCCGGCATCGGGGTCCTGCTGGACTGGGTGCCCGCGCACTTCCCCAAGGACGCCTGGGCCCTTGCCCAGTTCGACGGCGAGCCCCTGTATGAGCACGCCGATCCCTCCTTGGGCGAACACCCCGACTGGGGCACGCTGATCTTCGACTTCGGCCGCACCGAGGTCCGCAACTTCCTTGTGGCCAACGCTTTGTACTGGCTGGACGAGTTCCACATCGACGGCCTGCGTGTGGACGCTGTCGCCTCCATGCTGTACCTGGACTACTCGCGCGAAGAGGGACAGTGGCGGCCTAACCGCTTCGGCGGCAGGGAGAACCTGGAGGCAATTTCCTTCCTCCAGGAGGTCAACGCCACCGTGTACAAGACACATCCCGGCGCCGTTATGATCGCCGAAGAGTCAACGGCCTTCCCCGGCGTCACCGCACCCACTGCCCACGGGGGCCTGGGCTTTGGCCTGAAGTGGAACATGGGCTGGATGCACGACTCCCTGAAGTACGCCTCCGAGGAGCCCATCAACCGCAGGTGGCACCACGGCACAGTGACGTTCTCCCTGGTGTATGCCTTCACGGAAAACTTCCTGCTCCCCATCAGCCACGATGAGGTAGTCCACGGCAAGGGCTCCATGCTCCGCAAGATGCCCGGCGATCGCTGGCAGCAGCTTGCCAACCTGCGCGCCTTCTTCGCCTACCAGTGGGCCCACCCGGGTAAGCAGCTCATCTTTATGGGTACGGAATTCGGCCAGGAAGCGGAATGGTCCGAGCAGCATGGGCTCGACTGGTGGCTTGCCGACATCCCCGCACACAAGGGACTGCAGCTGCTGACCAAGGAACTCAACGAGCTGTACGCATCCACCCCCGCCCTCTATGCCCGCGATAACGAGCCCGGCGGCTTCCAGTGGATCAACGGGGGAGACGCGGACCGCAACGTCCTGTCGTTCATCCGCTGGGACAAAGAGGGCAACCCCCTGGTCTGCGCCATCAACTTCTCCGGGTCGCCGCATGCCGGTTACACCCTGGGAGTGCCGGAGGCAGGTGCCTGGACAGAGGTCCTCAACACCGACGCCACGGCGTACGGCGGATCCGGTGTGCTGAACAGCGGCGAGCTGAAGGCAACGGATGAAGGGCAGGACGGACAGCCGGCCACGCTCAGCGTTACGCTTCCTCCGCTCGGAGCTGCGTACTTCAAGCCGGGATCCTCAGCCGCAAGCTGATTGTTCCTGCGCTCCTTTCGCTCCTCCCGGGAAGGCCCGGAATCCTTGTGATTCCGGGCTTTTTCGTGGGCGCCGCCGCTTGGCGGGGGATGGGCTTAGCAGCCGGGTTGGCCATCTCGGAAGAGTGGTGGTAGAGTTTATTTCCGCGCTGCTCCACGGAGTCAGACGGAAAAATCGACTATCAAGCCTTCGGGTGCAGATCGTCGCGGACGCCGGTTTGACAAGTGAGAGACCAGCGGGTAAGTTTGGAAAGTTGCTCCGGAGCGATCCTCGACATGGAATTTGTTGTGGTGGTGCCGGGTGTGTCTGTTGTTTGAGAACTCAATAGTGT
>NZ_JBHVZR010000028.1:0-33231 GCF_042879835.1 Pseudarthrobacter sp. NPDC058329 | reverse complement strand
GCGTGGCGCAGTTGCTTCAGCAGAGCGCTTCGGTGTGCAATGCCTTCTTCCGGGGTGTCATCGGCGTCGAAGGGTTCGACGTCCACGCGAAGAACTTCTTGCCCGTTGTCCGGTGCCAGGAACGCAAGCAGCTCCGCGCCGAGGGGGTAGTTTGCATTGTTTCCACCCTGCCACTGGGGCATCAGCAAACGGAGTGTTTTCAAATCAGGTGTGGTCATGGGGGTCCTTCCAGGGGCCGGCGCGTTGAAGAGCAAAGGGCGCGGCTGCGTGAATGTTTAGTGGTCGCTAGTATTTCGCACTAAGATGTTTAGAGCATTTCTGCCACATTTCAGAGGCATTACGCGCCACCGGTGGGAGTATGCGGCGGGACGTTTTGGAAGTGGAGGATGCAGGAAACCGTCCGGCCGGGTAGTCCAGCCGAACAGTTTCCAGATGCCCGGGCAACCCTGGTGGTCAGGACCGATCGGTTGGGCTGTCAGCTGAAGCTGACTTTTCCGTTTCAAGTGGTTCATCGGAGAAGTTTTCGGTTTTCCAGTGGCCCGCGTCAAGGCCCTCAATCTCAACCTGTTCGGTTACCCGGAGCCCTCCGAAGCGCTCGAAGATCAGACAAATGATGAGGCAGGGGATTGCAGCCAGCAGGGCTACCGCTCCCACTCCCGCAGCCTGACCAAGCGGTGTCACTTCGGCACTGTGAAGTGCATAGGCGCCCTCAAGGCCCGGGTAGCCCCCGGTTTTGGTCCCCCATGCGATGAAACCGGTAGCGATGGCACCGACGACTCCAGGGCCGAGTCCCAAGGGAATGACCTTTTGGTCATCGATTCCAAGGCGGACGAGGGCCAGTGATACGAGGTAAGCGACGAACGGACCGAACATCGATAGGAGCAGGACTTCGAGCGGTGTACCGATGTCGAGCAGGGTTCCGCTCATGACGACGCCGGCGATGGGCCCGACGAATCCAAATCCTGCTTCCTTTTTCCAGTGTGCAAGGAGGGCACCGGAAAGACCTCCGCCAACGAAGGCGGTGACAACGTTCATGATGATGATTCCCCAGCCCGTTTCGGCGAAGGAGATTCCGTAGACGCCTGTTCCGGGGATGATCCACGTTGCGCTAAGCGCTACGAAGGGAAGTGCAAACATGATCAGCAGTACGCCGACACCAATGAGGCTTGAATTGTGCTTTTTGGGGTGGATGCCGGTGGGGTGAGGTGTGAAGGCGCCCAGCCGTGGGCCGAGCCGCCATGACATGACGAGGACCCATACGGCCGAGAAGATGTACAGGGGGTAGATGCCTTCGAAGTCGTGTATTCCAAGCTGTGTCAGGGGTCCTACTGGTCCCCAGGTGAGGTAGGAGGCGAGCGGCGATAGGGCGAGCCCGATGACCGCAGCCATGACATAGAGGACCCGCGGGCGTACCCGCTCCAGCACTCCGCCGTGGATCAGTGCAAGGGTGGCCATTGAGAAGGTGGCAAAGAAGACGACGAAAACCTGTTGCGCGTCGGCGCCTGGCAGCACATCCGAGCCGATATGGAGAGAGGAAGTTGACTGGAACTGCCCTCCGATCCACCAGTCACTGATTGCCTGCCCTAACGCGTTGGGTACTCCGAAGGCTTGGTAAAACGACCACTGCCAAAAGGAATATCCGACCAGGATTGTGCCAAGGCCAGCGATCATCGCACCGATGACCTTCACGACCCACGTGTCCAGCACATTTTTTCTGCGGACGTTCCCAGAATCAATGAAGCCGAGGGCGAGGACAATCAGGATGACCGACAGCGCCCCAATGCTGTAGACCAGGCTTCCAAACAAATTATCGATACTGACTTGACTGACGTCTAAGGGCACTGATTTCTCCAATCCAGCCCGCGCCGGCGCTTACCTAGATGAGCGGCGGCACATGAATGTTTAGTGGACGCTAGTATTTCGCCTCCAAATGTTTGATGCATGTCTGCCAGGTTTAATTTGCGTTACGTGGCCTGGCGGCACCGCGGCGTGCGGGGTTGCGTCCCGTCCGCTTATTGGCAGGGAGCGCACCGGCGCGGACCATAAAAATTTTGTTCTGCCGCGGCCCCGGGTTCTTTTCGACCCCATCGGCGCTTAGCGCCCGGTATTCCTGCGGCACTTCTCCGGGGTAGTACCAATGGATGCAAACTTATCTGTAGACGTCTGGACCTTGGCTGGTTATCGACGGCTCCTTTGCTGGAGTCGAATTCACTGATACCGGCACCTAGCGTGCTGTGATGGTGATCACTTCCTTGCTGGTGAAGCAACCTTATTCTCGGATTTTTTTCACGCACAGCCGCCTAGCGCAGCGCATTATCCAAGTACGGCAAAACTTTCATCGCAATAGCGCGGGTTCACGCGTCAACAGCGTCCTTCTAGTCAAGTCCGGGGGTTGCATTCAGGGCCAGCTTGGCGCCGGAAACGTGGGTGCTGGTAGGGATTTGGTCTTGGCCGCCGTCGTCGGTCGGATACGGACTTCCTCAAGAAGGATCCGGAGCTGTGAGCTAGGCTCATCGGGATGAACGCGAACACGACTCCGTCAGCAGCCGCCGGAACGGCAGAGCGCCGGCGCCGTGGTCCTTACACTGGAACAGAAGAGCTACGGTCAGCGATTCTCGAAGCCGCCCTGAAGGTGTTCGCCCGTGACGGCTATCGCGGTGGATCGCTGAAGGTCGTTGCCAGCGAAGCAGGTATGAGTGACGCCAGGCTGCTGTATCACTTCGGGAGTAAGAGCGCTTTGCTCGCTGCAGTCCTGGAGCTCCGCGACAGGCGCACCGAAGCGGTATATACGCCTATGGACGCTGATGACCCTTACATGATCCTGCTCGGGCTTGTTAAGCTCGCCCGCTATAACGTTTCCACGCCTGGCCTCGTGCGACTGCACGTCACCCTCTCGGCAGAAGCTACATCCTTTCAACACCCCGCGCACGCGTACTTTGTCCAGCGGTACGAGTACTACGTCGATGGGCTGACCCGGGCCTTCTCCGGATGCGCCGAGCGCGGAACACTACGCCCCGGCACCACCCCGGTCCAGGCCGCCCAGGCTACCATCGCGGTCCAGGACGGACTGCAGCTGTTATGGCTTCTGCACGGCGACAGCATCGACCTGCCGGGCGGAATCGAGGCCCACCTCCGCCGACTCGTCGAGTTCCCCGAGTCGGACTAGCGAGGCTTCCCGGATCCTAGTGTCGATGAGAGCCCAAAAACGGTCGGTCTTTTTCCTCACAGCAAGGAGACCAAATCAACGCGGGAGCTTGGGCACGTTGGCGCTTGGTTCCCGTTCTCGCCGTTGTCGCGCTATCCACCGGGATGCCGCCGTTGACTAAATACTGGTTGGAGCACCGGCCGGTGTGTTGAGGTAGTTGGCGAGTGCGTCAAACAGGGCATCAGCGCGGGGTTTCTGTAGGTTGTATCGGCGTGATGCAGGGTCTTCTGATGCGGAAAACTCCGGCACGCCAACTGTAGTAACGACTCCGGCGCTCTTTAGTTTGTTCAGACACTGTGTTGCCAGCCCGCGATTAAGTCCGGTGTTATCCGCTATATCCAATCGCGTGGCTGGGCCGCTTAAGCGCAGATATCGAATGATCTGTATCTGCGCGGTAGTGCCGTAGACGGACGCCGCCATAGTCAGCTCGTGGGACCACGCGGGGTCAGAGTGGCCGGGCGTTCTGGCAGCTGAAGTCATGAGGGCACCTTTCTGCTTTGTAATTGTCGAGTCATCGCTCTGCTCTTACTGTCCTGCCATGAGTTTGCTCCTGGTGACTGCTAGGGCAGGGAGTACGGAGGCGGTGGAGGGCGCTACAGCGTCGTCGGGAGGAAACGGGGCCGTTGGGCTTCGAATGCTTCAATTTCGGCCCCTGCCAGTTCTGTCAGATCGATGTCGTCGAGTCCTTCCAGGAGCCGCCATTTAACATAGCTGTCGATGTCGAAGGTGTACTCCCGTTCTGCGCAGATGATCGTCTGCTGGGCGAGGTTGATGGTTATTTGGAGACCTGGTTTAGCGTCAATGGCTTTCCAGATTTCGTCTACCTCGTCCTGGCTGAGTTTGGCGGCTACCATGCCGGCTTTGCCGCAGTTTCCGCGGAAAATGTCGGCGAACTTGGGTGAGATGACGACTCTGAAGCCGTGGTCCATGAGTGCCCAAACGGCGTGCTCCCGGGAAGATCCGGTGCCGAAGTCTGCTCCTGCGACCAGTACTGATGCACCCGTGAATTCTGCCCTGTCGAGTGGGAACTGATCATCGCCGCGCAAGTCAGCGAACAGCGCGTCCTGGAAGCCGCTCCGGCCGATCCGCTTCAAGAATTTGGACGGGATGATTTGGTCGGTGTCGACGTTGGTGTGTTTCAGCGGCATGGCCACACCGGTATGAACAGTGAATTTCTGCATCTTTAGTGTCCTGTTTCGGTGCTCACGAGGTCGGATGGCGTTGAGATGGTTCCCCTGATGGCGGTCGCGGCGGCTACTGGAGGCGAGACCAGGTGGGTCATGCTTCCTCGCCCCTGGCGTCCTTCAAAGTTCCGGTTGGATGTCGATACGCAGCGTTTGCCGGCGGGAACCTGGTCGGGGTTCATTCCCAGGCACATCGAGCAGCCGGCGAAGCGCCATTCTGCGCCGGCATCGAGGAAGATCCGGTCGAGGCCTTCCTCTTCCGCCTGGGCCTTTACTTGCATTGATCCCGGGACGACGAGCATCTGCAGACCTTTTTTGATCCGTTTACCTTCAAGGACAGTTGCTGCGGCTCTCAGGTCCTCGATGCGTCCGTTGGTGCAGGAGCCAAGGAAGACCATGTCGACAGGGATATCCCTCATGGCTGTTCCCGCTGCCAGCCCCATGTAGGCAAGTGACTTTTTGGCGGCAGACCTGTCGCGTTCTTCAGAAAATTCGTCGGGGTCAGGGACGTTGCCGGAAATGGGCACGGCCTGTCCGGGGTTGGTTCCCCAGGTTACAAACGGCAGGATTTTGGCGGCGTCCAGTGTCACCTCGGCGTCGTACACTGCGTCCACGTCACTTGCCAGGGAAAGCCAGTATTGGGTCGCTGACGCCCATTCGGCCTCGTCCGGTGCGTGCGGTTTGCCTCTGAGGTACTCAATGGTCTTGCTATCGGGCGCTATCAGACCGGCGCGTGCACCTGCTTCCACGGACATGTTGCAGACTGTCATCCGGGCCTCCATGGACATCTCCTCGATGGCCTCTCCCCGGTATTCGAGAACGTAGCCTTGGCCTCCGCCTGTTCCTATTTGGGCGATCAGGGCCAATATGACGTCCTTGGATGTCACCCCGGCGGCTAGTTTGCCTTCGATGCTGACAGCCATCGTTTTGAATGGTTGCAGGGGCAGGGTCTGAGTCGCTAGAACGTGTTCTGCTTCGCTGGTGCCAATTCCGAAGGCCAAGGCGCCGAACGCGCCGTGGGTGGATGTATGCGAGTCGCCGCAGACGATTGTCATCCCGGGATGGGTCAGCCCGAGCTGGGGGCCGACGACATGGACGATGCCTTGGTCCTTGCTGCCCATGTTGAAGAGATTGATGCCGAAAGCGGCGCAGTTTTCGCGCAGCGTCTGGACCTGGAGTCGTGATGTGAGGTCCACGATCGGCTTATCGATCCCGATGGTGGGGACGTTGTGGTCTTCCATGGCCAACGTCAGATCTGGTCGGCGAACGGATCGGCCGGCGAGCCGCAGGCCCTCAAAAGCCTGAGGGCTGGTCACCTCGTTGACGAGGTGGAGATCGATGTAGAGAAGATCAGGTTTTCCGTCCTCGTGGCGGACAATGTGGGAGTTCCATACTTTTTCGGCAAGGGTGTAGCCCATAAATGGGTCTCGATTCACTAGGTTCCGGCGAAAGTTGTTAGAAGGGCGGTTCAGGCGTGGCGTTGCAGGGTTTCGCTGGGTAGTTCGCCGAACATTTGCCTGTAGCGCGCGGCGAACCTGCTCGGGTGGTAGAAACCCCAGCGCGTTGCCACATCCGTGATTTTCAGGTCCGGGTTCTTGTTGGAAATCAGTTCCGCGCGTACCCGCTCCATCCGGACCCGACGCAGATGTTCCATGGGGGAGGTGCCAAGGGACTGTTGAAAGGAAGCGTGCAGGGTGCGGATACTCATCATCCCTACCCGGGCCAGCTCGGCCGGGGTAATCGGCTCGTCGGCGTTCGCTTCAATGAAATCCACCACTGGTTTGAGCCGCCCTAAATTAACGGTGGGAGCCGGGGTGAGGAGAACCTCGCTGTAGTTGTTGGGGACAGCCAGGAGAAGGTTGCTCATGACAAACGACTCGAGCTGCTCAAGGGCGAGTGGGTTTTCGGTGATGCCCCCTGGCCGGTTCAATTCCATGGCCATGAACTGGGCAGAGGCGTAGAGACTGGCTCCCCGCCCTGTCGACAGATCGAAACCGAAATCAAACCCGATGGGATGGTCTACGGATTGGCCCATCAGGTCTGCTGCAAAGTTTTCCAACATATCCCTCGAAAATCGGAGGATGATTTGCTCCGCGTCCGGGCCCCATTTCACCTCGGTGCCAATGTGCGGCAGTAACACCAATCCGCTCTGCCCCCCGGCAGTAAAGGCACGCTTCCCGTCCGCGCGGAACCCTTCGGTGCCCCCGGCCGTCGTGAGGTTCACATGGTAAAACTCCTCCGGCGGGGGCATCCGCAACTTCGTTTCGGCCTGATACGTCAGGTACCCGAGGGTCAGATCCCGACCACCCCAGGCGTTCAGCGTCATGTTCAGCTGGCCGTCACCATGCGTGGTCATGTCGTTGGGAAGGTAAGTGCCGGTGACAGCGTCCCGGGCGGCGTCAATGTCACTGGTGTGAACCACCGGGTGGGCATCCAGTGGTTTGGGGGTTGCCAGTGAGTTGGGACTTTGGTTCATCGTGGGCTCCGTTGGCCTGTGACTCAATGCTGAGGTGGTGTCAATTTTACTGGTAAGGGGCCGACCCGCGGTTCCCCCCCAACGTGCGGGCCGGCCTGGTGTTCTGAGTTAGTGTCGAAGCCCTGCTTGCTTCAGGAGCGGCATGACGTTGTCGTTGAAGTAATCGAGCTCCTCGTTGTAGTCGATCATTCCCATGATGATGCCGTTCATGCCCGTGTTCTGGACGGCTGCAAGCTGTTCGGTTACCTGTTCAGGCGTACCTACGAAGGGGTAGCCTGCCCAACCGGCGATGAAGCGCTCTTTGAACTTCTCAATTTGGGCCTGGAAGGACTGGCTTTGCATGCCCATCAGGTTGGTGACATTATCAGCGGCATCCCAGTCGCCCTTGTCGATGACGTTCTGGAAGGCTGCTTTGGCTTCCTTTTCGGTGTCGCGGACCACGACGAGACCGTACGTCATCACGTCGATGTTTCGGTTGTATTCCTCGCGTGCCAGGCCCCGGATTTGCTGATTGTAGTTGGTCATGGACTCCAAGGTGTCGAGCGACGCGAAGTTCACATCAACATTCTTTGCCGAGAAGGCCATGCCCGCCTTTGAATTTCCCGCGTTGATCAGAGCCGGGTACGGCGCCTGATGCGGCTTTGGGTAGGACTCGACATTCTTCGCCGTGTAGTGGCTGCCGTTGAAATCGAACAGTCCGGGCTCGCTCCATGCGCTCTGGACGAAGTCGATCCACTCCTGACCCTGAAGGTACTTGTCGTCGTGTTCGCCCTGTTGCTTTCCGAACATTTCCATTTCCGGTGCGAACCAGCCCATTACCAGGTTGATGCCGAACCGGCCGCCGGAGATCCTGTCGATGGTGGTTGCCATTTTGGCGGCCATGACGGGATGGACGGTCGGGAGGTGGCTTGTTGCGAAGATACCGATGTTTTCGGTGGCTTCGGCCAGTCCCGCGGCCCAGGTGTAGGTCTCAAAGCAGTTGCCGTTGAAATTTGTCGTGCCGCCGAAGCCACGCCAGCGTGCGATAGGAACCAACGCCTCAAAGCCCATCCGGTCCGCTTTTTGGGCAATTTTCTTGGTGTGTTCCCAAGTGGCTTCGTAGCTTGTTTCCACATGGGAAATAGTCAGGCCGTTCGAGCAGTTCGTTCCGAACAGCCCCAGCTTCAGCTTCTGGTCGTTGAAGATTGGATTGGTTTTGCGGCGGTCTTCCACAGGTTTTGTCTCGGAGTCCGGCCGGGGCGCGGTGGGGTAAAGCCCCTGTTCGTTCTTTTCGCGGGGTGCATCAATGGTTGTGGTCATTATATGTCCTTTTGGATCTAGCCCAGTTTGAAGGGGTCGCGGGTGCCGCCGGTAAGTTCAACCCAGACGGATTTGGTTTCTGTGTAGTCGTTGATGGCTTCGATGCCGTTTTCGCGGCCAATTCCGGAGGATCCGAAGCCGCCGAATGGAACCTGGGGGCCGAGGACCCGGTAGGCGTTAATCCAGACAGTGCCTGCCTTGATGGCACCGGCGACCCGGTGGGCCCTGTGGACGTCCTTGGTCCATACGGCACCTGCCAGGCCGTATTCCGTATCGTTGGCCAGCTCGATGGCTTCGGTCTCGTCGGTGAAGGTGTAGACGGACAACACAGGGCCGAAGATTTCTTCTTTGACGACGGTCGAGTTTCTGTTGACGCCGGTGATGACGGTCGGGCGGATGAAGAAGCCGCCAAGATCCTCCGGAGTGAATCCACCGCAGGCGATCACGCCGTTTTCGTCTCGGGCTTTCTGGATGTAGTCCATGACCTTGCGGTACTGGGGCCCGTTGGCGACAGGTCCCATCTGAGTTTCCGCGGACGTCGGGTCACCGAGCTTGATCTCATTGGCCTTTGCCACCACGAGGTCTACGAGTTTGTCGTGGATGGATTCATGAACGATGAGCCGGGAACCGGCCATGCAGGTCTGCCCGGTGGCCGCGAACACTCCGGCGAGCAGCCCGTTGGCGGCCGCTTCCAGGTCGGCGTCCTCGAATACGACCTGGGGGCTCTTACCACCAAGTTCGAGTGTCACCTTATTGATGTTCTTGCCGGCGGCCTGCGCGACCAGGGCTCCCGTGGCGGTTGATCCGGTGAACGCGACCTTGTCCACCCCCGGGTGTGCCGCCAGAGCCTGGCCCAGTTCGCGGCTTTCACCCGTGACGACGTTGAAGACGCCCGGCGGGAAGCCGGCCTGATCAAGAAGTTCGGCCAGGAAGGCTGTAGAGGCGGGTGCATGTTCACTGGGCTTGACCACAAAGGTGCAGCCCGCCGCGAGGGCTGGAGCGAGCTTAAAAGTCAACAGCAGCAGCGGGGAATTCCAGGGAGTTATGGCACCGACGACGCCGACAGGCTCGCGTTTGGTGTAGACCAAAAAGTTCGGCTTGTCCGTGGGGATCTGGCGTCCCTCGATTTTGTCGGCGAGACCGGCGTAGTAGTAGTACCACTGCGGCAGTGCCCGGGTCTGGCCGATCATTTCGTGGAAGAGCTTTCCCGAGTCATTGACTTCCAGCGTTGCCAGCCGCTCCGCGTTCTCAGCGATCAGGTCCCCGAGCCTGCGCAACAGGGCGCTGCGGCCGGTGCCGGTCATCTCGCCCCACGGGCCGGTGAGCGCTGCCCTGGCGCTGGCGACGGCGGTGTCGATATCCGCCACGGTTCCCTCGGCTACGTCCGCCCACACCTCGCCGGTGTAAGGACTGGAGGTGGTGAACGACTTCCCCGACGATCCGGGGACGAACTTTCCACCGATATAGAGGGAGAACTTCTCCCGTATCAACGTCGTTGTCGACATTTCATTACCTTCCTGTCAGCTGAACACCACCGTCCTGTGATGAAGCTCTGGGAAGACCGTACGGACTGAGAGTTGCATCACACTAGCCGTTCCGTGCAGGCAGGCAGCCGTTTTTTGCAAAGTATTCATCACCACCGAAATCATGCAGAAAACGGCTGTCCCAGCGCATTTGTCGGCTGTCCGGAGCATCTTCCTGCTCATAGCGTTGTGCTCCATCACGACACTCAGTGATGGACATCACCCTTCGGGGTACGGGAGGAAAATCAGATGGGAACACTGCCGATCCGGCGCGAAGAAGCGCCGCGACCGCAGGAGTGCGGTCCGCTCGACGGGATCCGGATCCTGGAACTTGGATCCCTGGTCGCCGGCCCCTTCGCTGGAAGGCTGCTGGCGGATATGGGTGCTGAAGTCATCAAGATTGAGACATCGGACCGCCCGGATCCACTGCGAACCTGGGGTCAGGGTGAGATTGACGGCCATCGGTTGTTCTGGACGGTGCACGCACGGAACAAGAAATGCGTAACGCTCAACCTTCGCACCCCGCGCGGAATCAGCATCTTCAAGGACATGGTCGCGCAAAGCGACGCTGTCATCGAAAACTTCCGCCCCGGCACGCTCGAGAAATGGGGCATCGGCCCCGAGGTCCTCCTCAAAGAGAACCCCCGGCTGGTGATCGCCCGGATATCGGGGTACGGCCAGGATGGTCCCGACGCACTTAAGCCAGGCTACGCCTCTGTCGCCGAAGGCGTCAGCGGCTTTAGGGCCGTCAACGGCTACCCCGGGCAGCTGCCGCCTCGCATTGCTTTGTCACTGGGTGACTCCTTCGCCGGAATGTTCGCCGTCCACGGGATCCTCGCAGCCCTGATCCGTTCCCGCACCACCGGGGAAGGAGACATCATTGATGTCGCCCTCACAGAGTCCTGCCTTGCCCTCATGGAATCGACCATCCCGGACTTCGACGGAGCCGGAGTTGTGCGTAAACCTTCCGGTACCCGTCTGGATGGCATTGCACCGTCAAACGTTTATATGAGCCGGGACGGGCTCCCGGTCATCATCGCGGCAAACCAGGACACCGTCTTCGCACGGCTTTGCGGCGTCATGGGTTGCCCGGAGCTTGCCCTGGACGAAAAGTACGTCGACCATGTGGCCCGCGGACGCCATCAGGATGAGCTCGACGACATCGTCGCGCACTGGGCTTCCGGCCAGACCGCCTCGGACATAGTACGCACGCTGGATGAAGCCGGAGTGGTCTGTGGGCCTGTCAACACCGTGGCCGAAGTCGTGAACGATCCGCAGCTTATACACAGGGACATGTTCGTTGATCATGATGACCTCCGCATCGGCCGAAAAATCAAAGGCCCAGGCATCGTTCCCAAATTTTCCAGCGCAAAAGGTTCCGTCCGCTGGGCAGGCCGTCCGGAGCCCGGCTTCGATAACGACGATGTCTACCGCGGACTTCTCGGCCTGGACGACCACGAAATCAAAGAACTCACAGACAGCGAGGTCATCTGAACATGGAAGAACTAGGTACGCCCCTTACGTTGGAATCTATAGCGTCCGCTGGAGGCTACAGCCTGCCGAGTGTGGTCGATATCCGTGAAGTAGGGCCCCGCGACGGGTTGCAGCTCGAGCGCACACTGACACTTGACCAGAAGATCCGGATGATCGACGGCCTCGTGCAGGCTGGAGTGCGACGGGTTGAGGTCACCAGCTTCGTCTCACCAACAGCGGTCCCGGCTTTGGCGGACGCCGCCGAGCTTGTCAAGGAACTCCACCGCTGGCCAGACGTTGACTTCTGCGCTCTCGTGGCAGGCATCGGTGGCGCAAAGCGCGCCCTCGCTGCTGGAATCACGCACCTGGAGTACGTGGTCTCTGCATCAGAAAGCCACGCCAAGGCCAATGCGGGTAAGACCGTAGCGCAGTCCGTCGAAGCCGGCGAAGCGATTATCAAAATGGTCCACGAAGCCGGCGGTATTTGCGAAGTCATTGTCGCTATAGCCTTCGACTGCCCCTTTGAGGGCCCGACATCGGTCGGCGCAGTGGCCGACATTGTCAAAGCCTTTGTGTCCGCCGGAGCCGACCGAATCTGTTTGGGCGACACCATCGGCACCGCTACTCCTGACCGTGTCATTGGCCTTGTTCAAGCTGTCCGTACGCAAGCACCTGGCCATTCGATCGGGCTGCACCTGCACAACACCCGGGACACTGCCATGGCCAATGTACTTGCCGGCCTCCTCATCGGTGTGACGGATTTCGACGCATCCATCGGAGGTCTGGGCGGGTGTCCGTTCGCCCCGGGTGCCAGCGGCAATCTTGCCACTGAAGACCTCACTAATTTCTTGGAAGACATGGGAATCCGCACCGGCCTGAATATCGCTGCGCTGAAGCAAATCAGCTCTGAAGTAGCCGCATTCGTGGGCCACGAGTTGTCCGCGGCGCTCACCCGTTGTGAACCACGAATCGGCTTTACGTACGCAGCAGATCGCTACCTTGTACCAACCCAACACTGAAGGAAGACCATCATGGACAATCACTTGGAAGTCACCCCGGAGCGGATGCGTGAAATCCTTGGTCATTTCTGCACAGGACTGACCATCATCACCGCAACAACAGAGCAGGGGCCCGTCGGGTTTACCTGTCAGTCATTCTCGTCACTGTCATTGGAACCGCCGCTCATCGCCTTTAACCCTGCGCGGTCCTCCTCAACCTGGCCCGTCATCAGGGCCACCGGACGGTTCTGCGTGAACATTCTCCCCGAAGAACACCGCGAACTGTCCGGTAAGTTCGCCCGATCCGGGACCGACAAGTTCGCCGGTGTAAGCCACGCCGCATCCCCCTTGGGCAACCCGATCCTTGACAGCGCCCTCGCGTGGATCGATTGCGAACTGCACGAGGAGTACGACGGCGGCGATCACACCATCGTCATCGGCAAGGTTAAGGCCATGGACGCCCGCGGCGGCGCTGAGCCCCTGCTTTTCTTCAAGGGAAGCTACGTCGGGATCGGCGCTTGAAAATCCTGGGTGTGGACGCAAGTCCACACAGCCCGGGCAGGACTCACCGGATGGTAGCTGAGATACTGGCCGGCGCAGCTGAAGCCGGGGCGCAAACCGAACTGGTCCGTCACGACGACGAAGCGGTCCTCGGACACATAGCTGCCGCAGACGGAGTGGTTTTCGGCAGCCCGACGTACCGCGCGAGTCCCACAGCGGCGATGAGGCTGCTCCTGGAGCGAATCGACCGCACTACCGCCGAGGACAACGGGCCCCTTCACCGGACTCCTGCGATGGTCGCGATGACCGGGGCGTCCGCCGCGCACTTCCTGGGCACGCGGGAGCTCAGCAATACACTTAGTGGCTTTTTCGGGACCCAGATTCTTTCCCCGGATGTCTATCTCGATTCCACGGCATTCAACCCTGACGGGGCCGTTGAGACAGACACCGCCCAGCGTCTTCGGCTTCATGGTGCTGCGCTCGTGGAACTAACCGCGGCCGTACAGACATCCCAAAGTCTTCAAAACATCCGGCCCTGGATCTAGGACCACCAGAATAAGCCTCTGCCGATCCGGCGCGGGCTACTCAACAACGCAAGGATGCCCGGGAACGGCCAGCCAATGCGCTGGCGCGAAGACGCCCGGCGGCCCGACGTCCCGAGTACCCATCACCCTGCCCTCAACAAGGAATACACAATGAAAGCACTCGTCACCATCGGGATCACCGTCGGAATACTTGCCGGACTGTGGACGCAGTTCAGCACTCCCTTCGGCCTGATCACCTGGGTTGGCTTCGTGGGTTGGGCCTGCTACTTCGCAGCGGGCGGAAAACGGGAAGGACTGCTCAAAGCCGTCCCCGCCACTCTTTCCGGCGCGTTGTGGGGCAGCCTAATAGTGTGGACGGTGGGCGCGGTTACCCTCCCAGCCGCCATGCCCATCGCTGTTGGCCTCGCCGCTTTCGCAATGTGTGTGCAGGCCAAGTGGCGGCTGCTGTCCTTTATCCCAGGCACGTTCACCGGGTGCGCGGCGTTTTTCGGGACCTCCTTTGACTTGGCAGCCACGTGCTTTGCCCTGGCCCTTGGCACCGGCTTGGGATGGCTCTCCGAATACGCCGCCAACCGTATTTCCGCCGTCAGTTCCAAGGCTGAAGCCCCAAGCCAACAAGCACAGCCTGTCCAGTAACAACGAGGGAAAAACCGGAGAGTCCAGCGGTGATTTTTCGTTCCCTCACTAGGACAAATAGACATCTGGCGACGGAAAACCAGCGCATAAAGTGGCGAAGGAGCAGTGAATGTAGTGAGTGAAAACATTTTGTGGTTTTCTGAGATAGGCCTGAAAGACCTTGGGCGGGTGGGGGGCAAGAATGCCTCGCTGGGGGAGATGGTGCAGAATCTCGCCTCAGCAGGAGTGAAGGTGCCGGACGGGTTTGCCACCACTGCTGACGCGTACCGCCGGTTCCTGGCCTACTCAAACCTCGAGCAGACGATCGAGGACCTTTTGACGGGTCTCGATGTGGAGAACGTAACAGATCTGGCCATCAGAGGTCGAAAGATCCGGGCCCTGGTCAGGGACGCGCCATTGCCACCGGAGCTTGAGGCCGGCGTCAGCTCCTCATACGACATCCTTGTCGGGGAGCACGGCGGTTCGGGCATGGTTTCCTGGGCTGTTCGCTCCAGCGCGACAGCGGAAGACCTGCCGGATGCTTCCTTCGCCGGTCAGCAGGAGACGTTTCTCAACGTCACCGGCATCGAGAACATCATCCAGGCCATCAAGGATGTCTTCGCCTCGCTCTACAACGATCGGGCGATCGCGTATCGGGTGCACCACAGGTTCACGCATGCCGACATCGCCATCTCCGCCGGTATTCAACGCATGGTGCGCTCGGACGTCGGCGCCTCAGGTGTCATGTTCACAATGGACACCGAGACGGGCTTTGATGAGGCGGTACTCATCACCTCCTCGTACGGACTGGGAGAAGCGATAGTCCAGGGTGCCGTTAACCCGGATGAGTTTTACGTCTACAAGCCCTCTCTCAGGGCCGGGCGTCCCGCCATCCTCAAACGCGGACTGGGGGAGAAGGCCCTGCAGATGGTGTACTCCGCAGACGCTAATGCTGGCCACACTATTGAACTCACTGATGTTCAACCGGCGCTGCGGGGCCGCTTCAGCATCACCGACAGCGAAGTCGAGCAGCTCGCGGCGCATGCCCTCTCCATTGAGGCCCACTACGGCCGTCCGATGGACATCGAATGGGGCAAAGACGGTACCGACGGCCAGCTGTACATCCTGCAGGCGCGCCCCGAAACCGTCGAGTCACGCAAATCGGCTCACCAGCTGCGCCGCTACCGTCTACAGGAGAGCGGGACGGTTCTCTGTGAAGGACGGGCAATCGGGCAAAGGATCGGAGCCGGTCCGGTACGGGTCCTCACATCACTCGAACAAATGGCCGACTTTAACACCGGCGACGTGCTCGTCGCTGACATGACAGACCCTGACTGGGAACCCATCATGAAACGTGCAGCCGCCATCGTCACCAACCGCGGCGGACGCACATGCCATGCCGCCATCATCGCCCGCGAGCTGGGAATCCCCGCCGTGGTCGGGACAAGAGACGCCACAAGCGTCCTCACGGACGGCATGGACATCACCGTTTCCTGCGCTGAAGGGGATGCCGGATTCGCCTACGAAGGGATCCTCAAATTCGCCATCGAGGAAACCGAACTATTGCACATGCCCGAAGTCCCCGTGCGGGTCATGATGAACGTCGGGACACCGGAACAAGCCTTCAGTTTCGCAGCCCTGCCTAACCACGGCGTAGGCCTGGCCCGGCTGGAGTTCATCATCAACCGACAGATTGGCATCCATCCCAAGGCCCTGCTGCACCTTGACGAACAACCCGCGACGGTAAGGGCCGAAATCCGTGCACGCATCGGCGCCTATGAGAGTCCGCGGGACTTCTACGTCAAACGCCTCGCCGAAGGCATCGCGACCCTGGCAGCGGCCTTCGCCCCGGAACCGGTCATTGTGCGCCTTTCGGACTTCAAGTCCAACGAGTACGCCAACCTGATCGGCGGAGCCGCATATGAGCCGCACGAAGAAAACCCCATGATCGGATTCCGCGGCGCCTCACGGTACTTGGCGCCGTCTTTCCGGGAATGCTTCGATATGGAATGCGAGGCGCTTGCATTCGTGCGGAACCAAATGGGCTTGACGAACATCAAGATCATGGTGCCCTTCGTCCGCACCCTGGACGAAGCACGCAGGGTGATCAAACTCCTCGCCGAAAACGGGCTGCGTCGCGGAGAGAACGGCCTGGAAATCATCATGATGTGCGAACTCCCCGCCAACGCACTGCTCGCCCACGAATTCCTGGACTACTTCGATGGCTTCTCCATTGGATCCAACGACATGACCCAACTCGCCCTCGGCTTGGACCGGGATTCCGCCATCGTTTCAGCCGACTTCGACGAAAGAAACCCAGCCGTCAAGAAGCTGCTCACCATGGCCATCCAGACCTGCAAAGCCCGCGGAAAATACGTCGGTATCTGCGGACAAGGCCCCAGTGACTACGACGACTTTGCCGAATGGCTCGTTCGCCAAGGCATCGACTCGGTCTCCCTTAACCCAGACACCGTCGTTGACACTTGGCACCGCCTTGGCGTCCGGGACGCCATCACCGTTTGACAAGGTTCAGGGCTCGATGTGGAAACAGAAGGTGAAAAGGACGACGTGAAAATTTCCCATCTCCGGACCATGCAGGCTGGCAACTTGGAGTTTTGGACTCCCGCCGGACTTACAGAGGGCTACTCCCTGGGGGAATTCGTACCCGATTGGAGCGACGCGCCCATCGGACTGCCCGTGGTCTTGTCCGGGCCAGGACTCCCCGCCATCGGCGGATGCATCGAATCCAAAATGGAAGATGGATCCGCCCTATGGATCAGGGACGAAACATGGTCCAGGCGCCTCATTCACCGCACTGACGGCTACGCTGTTCGCGCAGTCAACCGCTGGCCGTCCCTGCAAACCTCTTGCGAATCTACTGAGCACGGGCACTAGCGGATGTGCACAGTAATAGGTGCGGCCACCCGCTGGGCCATCCTCATATAAAGCGTCGGTCGGACTCCCAACATGCTTCCGCAACAGCAGCCCGAAAGTCGGGTGTTGGGGATCCGGCCGCGACCACGTAGGGCCCCGCCTCGGGCGCGGTACGCCCTAACCCGGCCCTGATGCCGCAGGCGGGCCAGCCCCTGGTATGGACGACAATAGCCGACCCTGCGGCTCAGCCCTTGGCCGGCAGCGAACGAATGAAGCACTCACAAAGCCCCTTCTTCCACGGCGTCAGGAGATCTGTGCTCGGAGGACGGCAATGGCATGATTACTCGCCGGAGCCGCATCGTGCCCGTTGCTCGTGTTTCCTATTACCTGGCTTCCAGGCAAAGTGATCAGGCATCAGCGCCCAACGAGGACTTCGTTCCGTGCTATTTCACACGACGAACGCAGTTATGGCGAGTCTTACTGCGGGCTGGCTAGTGGGGAGCCCGTCACCCCCATTTGCGAGCCAAATGCGCTTGCTCTAAGAGCGGGCCTTTCCTGCCTGAGAAATGAGTGCGACAAAAGCTTGCCCTATCTGGATACCCGGCTGCGCCGGGCGGCTGTGCGAGTAAAGACCATAGGAATAACGTTGCATTATCAGCAATCGAAGTGATCGGAGTCACAACCCAATCATTTGCAATTCTTTCCTGGCATTCGGATATCCAGCATGCGCGGTTGTCTGAAGCTTACCCACCGGAACCTCAAAGTCCCACAGGCCTAGACCGCGCTAGTCGGCTCACCAACCCCCAGCGTGAACGTCAACCCTATGCAAAACAGCCAACAAGCAGTTCGCTTCAGAGAGGAAGCCAACATGAGTATCGCCCATCGCCCGTTCTCTGCCGGATTAGGCACGCGCCACCACACAGCCCGCAAACCCCAAGCTCATCACTGGGGCTGGGGCCACGCCACAAAGACCCCCGAACGACAGGGAAGCCTGACTTCATATCCCTGGGAAGGCCTCTACCTGGCAGTTGATGAAGCCGACGTACCGGAAGGCGCAGCTGCACCTCAGCCCAATGCCCCACTGGGACTGTTTCTGACCAGTCTGATGTACGGCGAATAAGATCCGGCGCTTCGCCATCACTACGTGCAGGGACTTGGAGGCAGCCTTCGCCTGACCCACAGAGTTCCACGTCCTGGCGGGGTGCTTAGCCCACAGGCACATTGCTGAGCGGTGGTTTCTCCCACCAAGCGATGATGGGCCCTGCACGTGACGTCCACAGCATTACGAAGAACCATCAACTGGGAACCAAAATGATCATAAGGAGCGAAGTTGTCCAACCACACCTACAGCATTTCCGAAATTGTCGGCACATCAAAGGACGGTGTCGATGCCGCAGTCAGCAACGGAATTGCCGAAGCTTCCAAGACGCTCCGCAACCTGGACTGGTTCGAGGTCAAGGAAATCCGCGGACACCTTGAAAACGGGCAAGTCAGCGACTGGCAGGTCACCGTCAAGCTCGGCTTCCGACTGGAGCGCTGATCCGCCACAGGAGGTCCGGGGCCGCCGACCGGTCCTCTGCCTGTACTCACTCACTTAATAAACCGGCACCCGCCCGGGCAGGCACCAATGAAGGCGTGCATGAGAGTGGTGAGCCTTCTAGGAACTGACCTTACGAAGGCGAGGGACGGCGTCGCCAGCTCCTGAAAGGCAACCACCAGGGAGCTTTTGGTTCAGTTGTGGCGTTGCAAGGTTCGCTGGGTAGTTCGCGAACTTTTGCCTAACTATTTCCCTATCCTCGAGGATTCATATATGGGCAGTACCTCTGACTCTGACGATCCGCTGGACGAAGAGCATCTGCTTCCACTGTCTTCGCCGCCTAGGCACCCGGGGCGATCAGCCACAGCGATAGCAGCCTCGACCACTATTGTGGCCGTGCTACCAGTGTTCCTCGTGGGCGGATTGGCGGTGCAGCTGGAAGACGATCTAGGCATGAGCGCCGCTGTACTTGGGGCCGGAGTCGCCATCTTTTGGGCTGTATCCGCACTCCTTTCCCCCGCAGCCGGCCATGTGGCTCAAAGACTCGGTGCGCGGAAAGGCATGCTCCTTGCCGTGATCGGCGGACTCGCCTCACTCTCAGGAATCGCCTTCGCTACCCCCATTGGTCATGCCTACTCCTTTGGCTGGCAGTGGGAGGCGCCGCCAATGCCATCGGGCATCCGCCGTCCAACGGCCTCATCATTGAACAGGTTGCTGTCCGGAACCGTGCCTTAGCCTTCGGACTCAAGCAGGCCGGTGTTCCTGCAGCAACGCTCATTGCCGGCCTGTCCGTACCTGCCCTCGCACTGACGGTCGGCTGGAAATGGGCTTTCACCATCGGAGCCATCTTCGCGCTCCTGCTGGTGCCTATAGTGATAGGCCTTGGTCTTGGAAAACGGCGGACAAGGTCAGCAGCGGGTCATGCGCAGCGGCCTGCAGAAGCGGCAGCCGGTCCCCTTCCCCACAAACTTAAGTCTTTCTTGATAGTCACCGCCATCGCCGCAGCGATGGGTTCCGCCCAGGCAAACGCATTGGGTGCCTTTACAGTCACCTCGGCAACTCAAACAGGTTTCGGCGTTGCGACGGCTGGTCTCCTGCTCGGTGTGGGCAGCGCGGCGGGGTGTCTGACACGTCCGCTGGTTGGAATGGCTGCCGACAGGGGAACCGGCGGTTCAATGGGGACCGTCGCCGTCATGATGGCTATGGGATGCGGGGGATTACTGGCTATCGCTTCGGGGAATCAAGTCGCGTTCGCAGCCGGTTGCATCCTTGCCTTCGGCTTTGGTTGGGGATGGAACGGCCTCGTGCACTACGTCGTCTCGCACCGGTCCCACCCTTTCACTGCCCGCGCAACGGGCATAGTCCAAAGTGGGACATATATCGGGGGCTCCGTTGGGCCGCTTGCATTTGGCATCGTGCTGGCCAGTTTCGGCCCAACTGTCGCCTGGACATCCGCTGCAATTCTCTCCTCGATGGGGGCAGGGGCCGCCCTCGTGGCACATCGATTAGAAAAGCAGCTATCTGCCGATCCCTAGTCGACAGCCAAGGGGCCACAGATAGAGCCAGGCACGCGGAACCCCGCTGGGGGCTAAGACCGAGGGCGCGTAGACGGGACCCGGGGGAGATCGCTCGTTGGGTTCAAATAGTTGAGCCGATAGTCGTACTGGAGCTGGTCGAGGTCACTGGCAGGGACGCCCGGCTGACCGGACCACATCCTGGGAGGGCAATTGCGCGGCGCCGGGGTTTCACCAGTAGGTTGAACTACGGAAAGCAAAATCCAAGGCGGCCCGCAGGCCGATATTTCGCATCTCTAAACCGATCCCGCGTCGCCGACAATGGACCGTAGGTAAGAGGCCGGACTTCATCTGACAGATTGCGGCTGCACTCCTGCAGGAGAAAGTCCCTGATTCAGGGTCCTATGGCTTGTGCGATTCTTTTCGCTGCCTGGATCACTTTGTCGCCGTGGTCCTTGCCGGGGGAGTGGGTGACGTGGGCCAGTGGCATGGCCAGGCAAACGGCGGCGATGATTCCTTCGCCGGTTTGTACGGGTGCGCTGATGGATCCTAGCCCGGGTGTTCGGATCCCTACGGATTCGACATATCCGGTTGCCGCCAGTTCGGCGAGGGCTTCCTCGTCGGCTGCGAGGAGCCGGCCGCTGGACCCTTGGGGGAGGGGAAGCCTGGCGCCGGGTGGAATGGTGGCGCGCAATTCCTGCTGGCTGTCGACGCTGAGCAGGCAGACGCGTTCATCACCCCGCCGGACCCACAGCTGTGCAGTTTCACCGGTTTGGTCCCGCAAATCAGTAAGGACAGACATTCCGACATTCTCCAGTGCTGATCGGACGAACCGGTCTCCGAGGCGGAAGGCTCCGTTGTCGACGCGCCGCAGGAAACCGTATTCTGCCAGTTGCAGCGCCAAACGGTGCGCAGTCGAAACTGACAGGCCGGTCCGCCGTGACAGCTCGCTGGCTGACGCGGAGGACCGGCCGACGGCGTCGAGGATTGCGGCTGCACGCTCCAGCGTGCGGTTACTTCCGTTGGTGTCAGTAGGTGGCATGTACCCAGCTTAGGTTGGTCACCTATTTCTTGATTGCCAGGACTCCGCCATGAATTCGGCGACGACTTTTTGGGAGATCGCGACGTCCAGAACGAAGACGCCTTCCTCGTGGGTGGCAAGCCAGTCCTCCAGGTGCTTTAGGTCCGCCATGGTGTGCGCTTTGGTACCGGCGGCGCCCAGTGCGCGGCCGATGGAGGCGAAGTCCACCTCGTCGATCAGCATTGCCTGGTCGTGCAGGCCTTTGGCGGCGTATTGGTGCAGCTCTGCCCCGTAGGCAGAGTCGTTGAGCACAATTACGACGCCTTTACGGGTGGCGCGGAGGAAGGTTTCGAAGTCGGCCAGTCCCATGAGACCACCGCCGTCCCCGCTGACGAGGACAGTGGTGCGTTCGGGGCGGGCTACCGAGACGCCGGCGGCGGATCCGAACCCCATGCCGATGGATTGGAACGCGGTGCCGACCAGGACCATGGCGTGCGGGTCCGGCACTGAGAGGTACATTGGCGCCCAGCCCATGAAGTGGCCGCCGTCCATGACCACGGACCGTTCCTGTGGCAAGATCCGCTCCAGGGCGGCGACAACGGCCCGGGGGTTGAGCCGTCCGTCCGGGCCGAATTCCTCAGGGTTTTCGCTCGGGCGGGCTGAGCGGAATTCGGGCTGGGCTACTTCCGGGACCTGGCTGCGCCAGGTGGATGAGGCTTCCGGGACGCGTTGCAGCAGGCCTTCGATGAAGGACCGGATGTCTGCCCGGATGTATTCCGTTGCCGGTGATTCAGGGGCGGGTTCATTGTCGATCCGGACGACCTTTGTGCCGTTGGGGATCAGGGTGCCGTAGCGGGTTTGGAAGGTGTTCAGGCTTGCCCCGACTACCAGGACGAGATCTGCCTCCCGTGCAATCTCAAGGCGGTGGAGTCGGGTGAAGCCGCCGGCGATGCCAAGGTCCCAGGGGCTGTTGAAGGCGTTGGCTGCCATCACGGATGTCATGAAGAGGGCACCTAGCCGGTCTCCCACTTTCCGCAAGGGTTCAGCAGCGTTAGCCAGCAGGACCCCACGGCCTCCCAGGATCAGCGGACGTTCCGACGCGGCAAGCAGGTCCGCGACGCGGTCCAGGTCATTCGCTTCCGAGGGCCACACTGGTTTTGTCGGCAGGGGTTCCAGCGGACGCTGCTCCGACAGTGGTGCGGTCGCCAGGTCGTAGGGGATGGCCAGAACCACTGGCTGGACAGTTTGCAGGGCGAGGTCGAAAGCACGGCGGGTGATGGCTACGGCATTGCATGGGGTAGCCACGAGGGTGACTACTCCGGCTGCCTCGGCGGTTTTTGTCTGGTCGATGTCAAAGGTTCGCTGACCCGTGGAGGGTGCATCTCCAACTATGAGAACCAAGGGGATGCGGGCCAATCGGGCTTCGGCGAGGGTGGTGTAGGCGTTGGTGAAGCCAGCCCCGTAGGTAGTGGTGGCGGCCGCGATGCTCCCGGTTGCCCGGTAATAGGCGTCCGCCATGGCCACGGTGGCTGATTCGTGCCGGGCGGAAGTGAAGGGAAACCCACGGCGGGTCAACCGGCTGATGAGGTGGGCGTTGCCGTTGCCCATCAGCCCGAAGAGATGTCCGGCGCGTTCGGCAACAACGTCAGCGACTGCGGCGGACACGTGGCCCTCATCAGGGAGGGTCGGGGTTTTGGTGGCGGACAGGACGGGGGCGTTGGTGCTTGTCATGGCGGTGAGTTTTTCCTGGTGGTTGCGGGAGCCGGTGCGCTAGCTCTTAGTTAGGGCACCGGCTTTTTCCTCGTTTGGCTGTTGCTTTAGCTGAGGAACGGGACGATCAGCGAGGTGACGAAGAGGACGAGCGCTCCGCCGAGGCGGTTGGTCAGGGCTGCGAAAGGCATGAGGTGCATGCGGTTGGCTGCGCTGAGGACTGCGACGTCGCCGCTGCCGCCGGTGTCTGCCATGACCAGGCCGGGGGTGATGGATGCTTCAACGAAGTTGAACTTGACCAGCCACCCGAGGATGCCTGAGGTCAGGGTGGCGATAATGACGGTGCAGATGGTCAGGAGGATGAACAGGGGGTTGCTCAATGAAGCGAGCACATCGGTGATGTCGATGTAGGTCAGGCTGACGCCCACGAGGAGGGCGGGCACGAGGACGGCGCCGATCAAGTCGCCCCAGTCAGCTGTGGAATCTTCAACGTCCTGGGGGAGCAGGTTGAAGATCTTCACTGCGGCGGCCGCGATGATGGCCCACGCGTAGGGGTGCAGCCCGGGAATTAGGGCAGCGATGAGGTTGCCGAAGACAAAAAGACTTCCGGCGATGAGCAGGCCCTTGCCCAAGGCGATGAAGGAGGACGTGTCCCGCTTCGGAGGCACGGTAAGTTCGTCGGAACGGCCCTTGATCCGCAGGAGCTGGCCGTGGCCGTTGAAGCCAACGAAGAGCTGCTTTTTCCGCTTGCCCAGTCCGTTGTAGATACCCGCAATGAGGATGCAGACCACGTTGGCCATGACGACGGCGGACATCAGGTCACCCATGAAAGCCGCGGAATCGCCACCGGTTTTGGCGGCGTACATCTCGGACATCGGCAGGGCGCCAACGCCCAGGCCGCCCGCCATGATGGGTGCTGCGATGAAGAGAATGCCTTCGATGAACCCAAACCCGGTCGCTGCGGCCAGCAACCCGACCAGAACGAACGTCGAGATGAGGCAACCCACGATGGGCACCGCGAAACGCGGTCCTGCCTTGAGCAGGAGCGCACGCGGCATGCCAAGGATTGCGCCGGCGATAATGCCAACGACGAAGAAGTCCAGGAAGCCATGACCGTCGATGAAGTTCTGCACCACGGTGACCAGGTTCTCGGGCATCAAGCCGAAGAAGGCCAACGTGGCGGGCGCGAAGGTACACAGGACGGTCGGCAGCCCAAAGTCCCGGACCACCGGGAACAGGTTTCCAATCCAGATAAAAAGACCACCCAGGAGCATGGTCGTGGCAAAGCCAACCACCATCGTGTCGGGAAGATTGCCCGTGAGCGCTGCGGCCAGGACGAGCCCGGCGAAGACAAGATAGAGAGGCGCCGGGACGCTCGAGATCCTGAAACCCAACCGGCCGGGATAGTGGGTTCCTGGGCGGGAGCCCACGGTCTTGGTTACCGGATGGTCAATGCCACCGGCAGGGCCGGGCGAGGTGTACTCGCTCGATTCGCTGTCCGTTGACAGGTGCGTCGGAGGGGGGAGAGTTTTTCCCTCAAGAGAATGATCATGCGTCATGTGGATTCCTGCCTGCGTCTTTGAGTGCAAGACCTCCCACTCAGTGGGAAATGCTTATCATTGGGCCGATAAACGGTAGCACCGCGATGTGACGAGCACAACACTCCTGCTCCGATAATTAGCCCCTCACGAAACCTGCTCATGCAGGCAGATTGCCTGCCCGCCTAGGCTGCACCACCCGTCAACATGCATTTCGGGAAGGGCCCCTTCAGCATCTTGGCCCTTGTGAGCTGGATCATGACCTGCTAACGTCTTCCCACTTACCAAACGTTATCTCCCACCACGTGGGAACCTCTGCGGGGGCGCTTTGCATCGAAGCGAAGCACTCATACCCGGGGCGAACACCCTGCGCGCCAAGCGCTCACGAACAGCAAGGCAGGAAAACCATGACTCAATACGACATCGCCGTCATCCCCGGAGACGGAATCGGACCCGAAGTCGTTCAAGCCGCTCTGTCCGTACTGAAGGAATGCGAAGCGCGCTACGGGCTGAAGCTCAATTACACCTTCTATGACTTCAGCGCGGACTTGTACCGCCGTACCGGAAGAAAGATCACTGCCGCCGACATGGATGAGATCGGCCAGAAGGACGCTGTGCTGTTCGGCGCCATGGGCCTGCCCGATGTGCGCGGACCGGAGGGGCTGGAATTGGGCGCCCAGGTCGACATGCGGGCCCACTACGGCCTTTTCTCAAGTCTTCGGCCGGTCCGGCTCTTTCCCGGCGTTGAGAGCGCTGTAAAGGCCAAAAACGTTGACATGCTCGTCATCCGTGAAACTTCGGAAGGGATGTTCGCCGGACTGGCCGATGTGCATGAGCCCAGCGATGAGAGTGCGAGTGATCGCATGACGATCACCCGGGCCACCTGCGAGAAGCTTTTCGACGTTGCGTTCTCCCAGGCCCGCGCCCGCCGCAAGCGCGGAACGCCCGGGCACGTGACACTTCTGCACAAATCAAACGCCCTGCGCAGCAACGTTCTAATGGAGAAGGTATTCGACGAGGTCGCCGCCAAAAACGACGACATCGGAAGCGCAAAGTTCTACATCGACGCCGGATCCATGTACATGGTCACCGACCCGGAACGCTACGACGTCGTCGTCACTGAGAACATTTTCGGCGACATCGTTTCAGAGATCGCAGCCGGCCTCGTCGGCGGTCTCGGCGTCGCGCCCTCGGCCGACGTCAGCCTCACACATGGCGTATTCCAGCCGTCCCACGGCAGCGCACCTGATATCGCAGGTAAGGGAATCGCAAATCCAACGGCGATGATCCTCTCGGCCGCGATGATGCTCGAATGGCTGGGCGAACGCCGCGGAGACGAGGCTTCCACCACTGCGGCACAAAGCATCCAAAGCGCTGTCGAGTCCGCACTGGCAACCGGGCCTCGTACACGTGACCTCGGCGGGACGGCAGGAACCCAGGAAGTTGTCGACACAGTCATCAGCGCCTTGCCGGCGTAGTCGAACCCGAAGGCACGAATACCGTGCCCTTTTATGACCCAAAGGTCGCTTTCCAGCGACACGCGCTTTTCTGATCCGTCAGACTACCGCGTCGCGGTCGCAAACTTCGACGTACGAAAGGTACGCACCAATGACATATAAGGTTCTGTTCCTCAACCCTTTGAAGGACTACATCGACCGTCTCGTGGATTCCACCCCTGAGGGCTTCAACGTCACGGTGATGCCGGCAGGGGCAGACGTTGCGGACATGTGCCGTGAAGCTGCGGACGCCGATTTCCTCATTTCCGGCGTGGATGTCCCCCAGGAAGTGTTCCGGGGTGCCAAGAACGTAAAATTCATTCAATACATGAGCTCCGGCTACGGGCAGCTTCCCGTAAACGTCCTTGATGAACTCGGTGTTCCGGTAGCCCAGATGAAGACCCACTCCATCTCCGTCGGGGAGCATGCAGTCACGTTGATGCTGACGGTAATGCGGCGAATTCCAGCCTCCATCCAGTTGATGCGCGCTGGCAAATGGCGCCAGGACCTGGACGAAATGTCCTACTCGGAGCTGTACAACAAGACAGTAGGAATCGTCGGTCTGGGGAACATCGGCCGCTGGGTCGGCAAGGTCGTACACCACGGCTTCGGCGCGAACGTCGTCTTCTATGACAACGCGCAAATCCCACTGACTGTCTCCGAACTCATCCCCGCCCGTCCCGTTTCATTAGAGGAGCTCATGGCAATCTCCGACATCGTCTGCGTCAGTGTCCCTTTGAACCCGGAATCCGACAAGATGATAGGCCGGGACGAACTGGCCCTAATGAAGCGCAGCGGTGTTCTTATCAACGTCGGCCGAGGCGAGGTCATCGATGAGCGCGCGCTTATCGAATGCCTGCGCGAAGGGCGCATCGCAGGTGCCGGACTTGATGTCTATGAACGGGAACCGTTAGACACCGCGAGCGAACTGCTGAAGATGGAACAGGTAGTGTGCACGCCCCACATGGCGGGCGTCGGCTGGGAAAATGTCGAACGCAGGATCGCGACCGTATGGCAGAACTTCGACGCGGTTCTGAGCGGCGGTATGCCAACCGGAGTCGTCACGGCGACAAAGCGAGCGAACCTTCCGGTCGCTTAAAGTCTCTATCAGGAGTCACGCGAGCCTGCCGGGGCTACTGACCGAACTGGCACGAGGGCGCATGCCTATGAGCTGCTTGCGCCTTAAGGAAAGCCCAGATTCTCAGCTGTGTCGGCAATCCTTTTAGGGCGTGTCCTCACTTGGAAAGAGCCCGCCCTTAAGGTGGAAGCTGAGCAGTTCGCTGCGGAACTTTACTTCATCGACAAATCTGGACACCGGGTACGTGGCGCCTAGGCGCTGTCTTACTATCGGTACAAGCGGCCCGCGGGCCGTGTCCTGGACACTCATGCGAGTGAAACCGCCGTGATTGCTGATGATAAAGGTGCGCACCACCGTGAGAAGGCCCAGGGGCATGCTCCATGTCCACGTCATGCGGTCCGTGGACATGGAGCACACTAGAAGACGCCGGGAGTTTTTGCCGGGGCCCTGGATCCGCACCCGGATTACGGCGCCGTCCCGGATTTGTCCCTCAATATTGGCCAGCCCAGAGCCCCATACCGGATAATTGCCAGCGTCCGTGAGGACGTCCCACACAATGTCCGACGAAGCGAGAATGAGAGCTTCAGCCGCGGCCATTTTCATGCTTAAAGGCTACCGACCAGCGTCTGATCAACACTCTGCCGCGGGCTACGTGTCATGTGACCTCTACGACGCTTCCCCGCCGGTTGCGGCCCTGGCTGGCCCGTGGGTGCAACAACGCGCTGGGCACTCTGGTGCTCAGCTGCAAGAGGTCCGGACGCCCCCGAGAGGGTCCTCTGCTCAACTCCGCAACATAATCAACCGACACCCGCCCGGGCATGCACCAGGGAAGACGTGCATGAGATCGGCGAACCTGCTAGGAACAAATTCCTCGATGGTTTTTGAAGCGCCAATTGTGGACGCGGTCAAATAACGCGGGTTCGGGTACTGCATTACGGCCTCCCCGTCAGGGCAACGCTTTAGGGTAGCTTGGCGTGGCGCATGTACTGGTAGACCGTCTCGCGGCTTAAGCGTAAGCCACAAGGCCAGGGCAGCTTTCCGGACACGCTGTCGGCGCGCTGGACCAGTTCAGCGGCCCGTTCCGGCGTAAGGGTCTTTTCCCGCCCTTTGTAGGCGCCGAACAGCAAGGAGTTGGTGCCGCGGCCCTTGCGCCAGGCACGCAGCTCATCGGCGCCCTGCGGCTTTCCAATTTTGCATGACCTCAGCGCAGCGCCGGGGAACCACCGCCCACGGGTTCTCACAGCCGCGCTCCTGTGCAGAAATTAGCAAAGGTAGAGCCCGACCATCTGTAGTCCTCCGGTGGGGGAGGCGGCCGGCCTGGGCTACTTCTCAAAGTAGGTTTAGGTCTTACCAGAAGGTTTCACACCTCAAGGAGTGTCCGTAATGAGCAGCCGTCGAGTAGGCAGCGTCCCGGGAAGCAGAGTCGATCCCGAAATCATGGACGTCGGAGTTGGTACACGGAACAAAGCAGCGTCCGCAGTCGGCGGCATGGACTCCACGACCTTGGCCGAAAGCAGACTGCCGCGCCACCACGACGGCGTCCAAAAAATTGATCATGTTGCGATCGCGGCCCACGACGCGGACGCTTCGTCTCGGTGGTTCGAAGAAGTTCTGGGACTGCAATGCATTCATGACGAAGTAGTCCACGATGTGGGCGTGCGCCTGCTGTGGCTGGCGCCCAAGGATGCCACGGCCGGGGATACCAGCTTTCAGATTGTCCAGCCACTAGGCCCCGGAGCGATCGCGGACTTCCTAGCCCAGAAAGGTGAAGGGCTGCACCATGTGTGCTTCGCCGTTGACAATGCTAAAGACTTCCTTGCCTCCAGAGGCCAGGCTGGCGGAATCTTCACCGGCGGGTACGGCCTGCCGTGCGCATTCCTGAAAGCAACCCCGGAAGGCATAGCGGTAGAAATTGTGCAACGAGAACAGCCTGCGACATAGGCGGCTGGAGGGGTTTTAGAGTCGCTCCCCGCCCATTTCTCGACCGCCGATAGTGACCCGTCCGCTTACGCTCGGGTGTCGTCGACCATTCTTGCGACGTGCAGCGTCAGGTACATAACTTCGTCATCGGTCAGCGGTTCTCCGAGCCGTAGTTCCAGTACTGCCTGAAGTTTCACTGCGGATGCGAAGGCTTCCGGGTAGGCGCTGCGGATAGCGGTGCCGAGCCGTGTGGCTCCTTCTGAGAGCTGGCGTCCCGTGTGGGCCCGGACGAAGAAGTAGCGCAGGTGCGTGATGAATCGGGCGGCGTTAACGGTGTCCCGGTCGAAAGGGCGGCTGTAGGCCTGTTCGAGGACCTCGAACAGTTGCGTGAAGACTCCGGTCATCTGGTAGGTGTATGACAGATCCCCGCTTGCGAAGCCGGCGTTAACCAGGTGAAGGGCGATCGGCACGGCCTCTTCGTTCGGCAATGACTCCTCGATGTGGTCGTTGACGAAGTCCAGGACTCGCTGGGCGACGCGCAGCTCATCGGGGTAGAGGTGGGCGACTTCAGCGCGCAGGGGGTATTCAATCTTGATGTGCTGACGAATGCGCTTGATGGCGAAACTCAGGTGGTCCGCCAGCCCCACGACGGCGACTGAACTCAGCGGTGCGCTCAGCTCGGCGCGGGCGACCTCCAGCGCTTTGTCGGCAAGCACAAGGTGCTCCGGCGGGATGGCAGCAATGAGGGCGCCGAAGTTGTCGGCGTCCCGGCCGTCCTCGGGAACGAAGACGCGCACCACTTTGTCCGGGTCGACGGTGTTGCCCGGCTTCATTTGGAAGCCGAGTCCGCGTCCGGTGAGGATTACTTCGCCGCCGGCCTGGCTGCGTGCGAGGACGACGTTGTTGTTGAAGACACGCAGTACCTCCACGTTGTCCTTTCCGAACCATGGTGGGGCGGGGCGGCATGCCGCCCCGCCCCACCTTTCACTTGAGTCTTGCGCCGTTGCTGGCGATTACGCCACGGTACCAATCGAAAGATTTTTTGCGGTACCGTTCCAAGGTTCCGGATCCGTCGTCATTCCGGTCAACGTAGATGAATCCGTAGCGCTTGCTCATCTGCGCGGTAGACGCGCTGACCATGTCGATGCATCCCCACGTGGTGTAGCCCATCAGCTCGACCCCGTCGGCGACGGCCTCCCGGGCCTGGACCAGGTGATCGTTCAGGTATGAAATGCGGTAGTCGTCCTCCACGGTTTTGGTGCCGTCGAGGTCAACAAGCTCGTCCATGGCGCCCAACCCATTTTCAACAATGAACAAGGGCTTCTGCCACCGGTCCCAGTAATCGTTGAGCACAACTCTCAGACCCTGTGGATCAATTTGCCAGCCCCACTCCGACGCTTCCAGGGTCGGGTTCGCGACGCCACCGAGGATGTTGCCCTTGCCCCTTGTTCCCTTGGTAGGGTCGGCGGTCTCACAGATGCTCATGTAGTAGCTGAAGGACACGAAGTCTACGGTGTTCTTCAGGTCTTCGCGGTCCTGTGCTGTGATGTCCAGCTCGATGCCGTTGTCACGGAAGTACCGCAGCAGGTAGCCGGGGTATTCACCGCGGCAGTGGATATCGCCAAACGCGTAGTTCATGTGCAGGGCATTCATGGCCGACACGACATCAGCAGGGTCGGGCGTTAACGGGTAGGTTGGCATCGCCAGAATCATGCACCCGACCTGGGCGTCCGGCATGAGCTCATGCGCAAGGCGGGTGGCTCTAGCCGAAGCCACGAGCTCGTGGTGGACTGCCTGATACAGGTCAGCCTCCGTGAGCTCGGACTTGGGAGTCTCGATGCCGCCGGACATGAACGGCAGGTGCAGCACCGAATTGATTTCATTGAATGTCAGCCAATACTTCACCCGGTTCCCGTAGCGTTCAAAGAGCGTACGGCAGTAGCGCTCATAGAAGCCGATGAGTTCCCGGCTGGTCCAGCCGTTGTACTCCCGGGCAAGGTGCAGCGGGGTTTCGTAATGGCTGATGGTCACCAGCGGCTCGATATTGTATTTGGCCAGCTCATCGAAGACCCGGTCGTAGAAAGCGAGGCCCTCCTCGTTGGGGGTCTCCTCGTCACCTTTGGGAAAGATGCGGCTCCAGGCGATGGACAGGCGGAACACCTTGAAGCCCATCTCCGCGAACAAGGCGATGTCCTCCTGATACCGGTGGTAGAAGTCGATGCCAATGAGCTTGAGGTTGTCCGCTGTCGGGCCCTCAGTCGAGGGCGACATGCCGCCCTGGGGCATGACGTCCTGAATTGATAAGCCTTTTCCGCCCTCGTTGTAGCCGCCTTCGAACTGGTTCGCGGCGGTTGCCCCGCCCCAGAGAAAACCCTCGGGGAAAGTCGTAGTCATAAACTGATCCTTCTCTATTCGTTCATGTGTCATCAGCCGAGGTTTCTTAGACTTGCACGGTCAGGGCGGGTGCACCCTTGGCGATTGATCCCTGTTCCACCGGGACCACTGCGGTGAGTTGTGCGGAATTTGTAACGACCATAAGTACGGTGGTGTCGTATCCTGCGTTGCGTACAAGCTCCATGTCCACTTCGGCCAGCAAATCCCCGGCATTGACTTCCTGACCGCGGATGACCGCCGGCGTGAATCCGCGGCCGTCGAGCTGGACGGTGTCGATGCCGATGTGAACCAGGACCTCTACGCCATCGGAGGACTTGATACCGTAGGCGTGCCCGGATTTCATGGCCGCTTTTACGATGCCTGAAACCGGTGCATAAACCCGGCCATCGCCTGACAAGATGCCCAGGCCCTTGCCCAACGCGCCAGAGGAGAAGACTTTGTCATTCACTTCCGCAAGCGGGACGACCTCGCCGCTGACAGGAGCGATGACGTCAACCGTCCCGGTGGGCGCCGGTGCCTCAGCCACAGCCGGCGCAGCGGCGGGAGCACCGTTTTCTGTAGCTTCAGCCTCCCGGGGGCCGAAGAAGAATGTCAGGAAGAAACCGATCAAGATTGCGGCGGCCGTTCCGATCAGCTGCAGGGTGAAGTTGCCAAAGGTGGTGAACGCAGGCAAAGCCAGCAGGGAGGGGAACACGAACACGCTTGCGGCACTGCCACCGGCGGAGGCGATGGCACCGCCCACGATACCGCCGGCGATGCCGAAGTAAAACGGCTTTTTCAGCGGGAGGTTCACGCCGTAAATCGCCGGCTCGGTAATGCCGGCAAAGAAGCCCGAAAACGCTGCCGGGCCTGCCACCTCACGACGCGCCGCGTTGCGGCTGCGGAACATGACAGCCAGCGCGGCAGCAGCCTGGGCAACAACCGCTGCTACCAGCGGGCCCATCAACACCGAGCTGCCCTGACTGGCGATATCGTTCGTCATGATAGGGACAAGGCCCCAGTGCAAACCGAACATGACAATGACCTGCCAGAAGCCGCCCATGACGGCCCCGGCCAGCCAAGGCGCGAAAACGAAGGCGGATGTGATTCCGGAGGATAGGGCGTTCGCAGCGTAGGTAGTAACCGGTCCCACCGTGAGCAGGACGAGCGGGACCATGACCAGGATCGAAAGAAGCGGTGTTGAAAAATTGCGGAATGTGGCCGGGATGACCCTGTTAAGGAACCGCTCGAGGTAACCCTGCAACCAAACGGCGACGATAATTGGGATGACAGACCCGGTGTAGTTCATCATCACTACCGGAATGCCAACGAACTCTACAGGCTCAGCGGCGGCGCCCAAGGCCACAATCGAGGGATGAATCAGCGCCCCGGCAATCACCATCGATGTGAACTGGTTGGTCTTGAAACGCCGGGCAGCGGTGATAGCCAGAAGCACCGGAAGAAAGTAGAACAGCGCATCCGCGGCGGCGGCAAGAATCACGTAAGTCTGGGAAGCAGGATCCATCCACCCGAACTGTGTGGCCATGCTCAGGAAAGCCTTCAACAGGCCTGCGCCAGCCAGCGGCCAGATGATCGGATGGAAAATCGAAGAAACCAAGGCAATAAATCGATTGAAGATGTTGCCGCCCGGTTCCTCAACCCCGTCCGGGGTGTCTTCACCTGCCAGCTTGCTGATCTTGCCGAGTTCTGCGTACACCTTGGGGACATCATTGCCGATGACCACCTGGTACTGACCTCCAGCCTGCATCACCGTGATAACGCCAGGCATCGCCTCAATGGCAGCCGTATTGGCCTTGCTGGCATCACGCAGCTTCAAGCGCAAGCGGGTCGCGCAATGCTGGGCACTGGCGACATTTTTCTCTCCGCCCAGCTCATGCAAAATTCCTTCGGCCAACGATCGATAATTCACTACAGCCATAACAGACCTATCTGTCGGTACCCTGGCACAAAAAAAGACCTGAAACGCATCCCTGCGTTTCAGGTCTTGCCTCGTTTCCGAGTAACAATCCTTTAAGTGTCTAACACTTACTGACCAGACAGTACACGTGAGCAACGCCACAGGCAAGTTTGAGGAGGACAAGACACGCCAAGCAGACTAGTGAACACCGGGAAGCCGGAGCGGTCCTGCCTACCTGCCTTACAGTCTTAGCCCCGGCGAAAGACCCGCTAACGATGTCCGGCATAGCCCTTCTACAGCCACTCCCCCGGCCATTTTCGAATGGCCGATAACCAGTCTTATGTAAAGCTGAACAGTGATTATTGCATCCGATGCACGATCACCTCTCCTCCGCCCATTGCCACCCGGCACCCCCGCGACTGCAGCAGCAAAG
>NZ_JBHVZR010000027.1:0-36793 GCF_042879835.1 Pseudarthrobacter sp. NPDC058329 | reverse complement strand
ACCACCCAGCCACCACGGGAAAACGCGGCAACCAGACAGCAAAAATTTGAAACCAGCTGTAAAAACCAGACCACCCACAGGGGCGGGCAATCCAGCCAATTCAACCAATCCATAAAACAATTGGTATCAACAAACTTGGCACACTATTGAGTTCTCAAACAACAGACACATTCGAATATTCCCGAAACAATTCATTCGCTGAATTTCTATTCCGTATTTCTTCGCTGCGATGTTTCAATGTTATTTCATTCATTTTCACTTTGCAAATCCGGTTGTTTTCCCGGAATTCACTCAGTGGAGATGAATCCGCCCATCAGAAAGTGAAGCATTTCTTCATCCTGTGCTTCCGCACATAGTGAAGTTGCTTCACATTTTGTTTGGGTGGTTTGTCGCTATTTTTCCGCTTCAGCGGCGGCGACTCAGAAAACATTACACGCTCCCCCGCGGCCGTGCAAATCGGCTGCGAAGGAGCGTGAATGGGAGCTAACGGGACCAGGAGCAGAGCTACGGAACCAGCACTTCCACGGTGGCCAGGTTCTTCTTTCCACGCCGCAGCAGCAGGTACTGCCCGTGCAACAGTTCGGACTCTGAAATCACCGCTTCCGGATCGGATACCTTCTCGTTGTTGACGTAGGCGCCGCCTTCGCCAACAGTGCGGCGGGCAGCGGATTTGCTTTCCGAAAGCCCCGAAGCAACCAGCAGGTCGACAATTCCCAAAGCGTCCACCTGCACCGTGGCGGAAGGAAGCTCGGACGTTGCTGCCTGCAGCGTCTGCTTGTCCAGCGCGGACAAATCGCCGTTTCCAAAGAGCGCGGCGGAAGCTGCGATGACTTTCCCGGTGGCTTCCACACCGTGCACAAGGGACGTCACTTCGAAAGCGAGCTTCCGCTGGCCTTCACGGGCGAACGGACGTTCGGCCACTGCCTTGGCTGCTTCTTCGATCTCGGCGCGGGTCAGGAAGGTGAACACCTTCAGCCGGTCCACTACGTCCGCATCGGCGGTGTTCAGCCAGAACTGGTAGAAGGCGTACGGGCTGCACATGCCGGCGTCGAGCCAAATGGCGTTGCCCTCGCTCTTGCCGAACTTGGTGCCGTCCGAATTGGTGATCAGCGGTGTACCCAGCGCGTGGACGCTCTTGCCTTCCACCTTGCGGATCAACTCTGTGCCGCTGGTGAGGTTGCCCCACTGGTCGGAGCCACCGGTCTGAAGCACGCAGCCGTAGTCCCGGTACAGCTGGAGGTAGTCCATGCCCTGCAGGATCTGGTAGCTGAATTCGGTGTAGCTGATGCCTTCGTCCGAGCTCAGCCGTGACGCGACAGCGTCCTTGCGCAGCATGGTGCCCACACGGTAGTGCTTGCCCACCTCGCGCAGGAAGTCGATGGCGCTCAGCGGCGCAGTCCAGTCGAGGTTGTTGACCATCCGGGCAGCGTTGCCGCCGTCAAAGCTGAGGAACCGGCGGACCTGCGTCTGGAGGTATCCCACCCATTCCGCAACTGTGTCCTTGGTGTTCAGCGTTCGCTCCGCTGTGGGGCGGGGGTCACCGATCATTCCGGTGGAACCGCCGACGAGCCCGAGGGGCTTGTGGCCGGCCAGCTGCAGCCGCCGCATCACGAGCAGCTGGACCAGGTTGCCCAGGTGGAGGCTCGGCGCTGTGGGGTCGAAGCCGCAATAGTACGTGACCGGCCCGCCGGCAAGGAGCTTTTCCAGCTCTGCTTCGTCGGTGGAGACGTGGACCAAGCCGCGCCACTTGAGTTCCTGCCAAACGTTGGCAAAAGTGGGGTCGTTCTGTTGCGATTCGAGGCTGTTGAGTTCTGACACGCCTTCTAAGTTAGCAGTATTACCGGGCGCAGGCGCCGACTGAACGGCACCTGCGCCGGACCCGGAAGGGACCGCCATGAACAAAAAAGCTCAGCGCTTGATCCCGGCAGGCACAGGCTCTGCGGCAATCAGCCGAAGGCGCTGGGTGGCGCGGGTCATGGCCACGTAAAGGTCCCCCACCTTGCCGTGCTCGTGGTTCAGCATGGAGCCGGGCTCCAGCACCACTACGCCGTCGAACTCCAGGCCCTTGGCTTCACGGGGGCTGATCACCACAATGTCCTGTTCATAGCCGCCGGCGCCGGTACCGATGCGGCGGCCGTACTCGGCGCGCAGGGCGGCCATGGCCTCCGGCAAAAGGTGACCGTCTGCGATGACCGCCAGCAGGCCGCCGTCGAGCGCTTCCAGTTCCTCCGGCAGGACCTCCACCAGGCGGCGGACCACCTGGCCGGGGTCCACTTCGTCAATAACAGGCGACCAGCGTCCTTCCCGGACAGCCTTGGGTGCGGAAACGACGAGTCCCGCGGCGTTGGCCATCCGCACCGCTGCCTCCGCAATCTGCGACGGAGTGCGGTAGTTGACCGTCAGTTCCTCAAGCTGCCAGCGGTCACCAAACATGGGAGCCAGCGCACCCTGCCACGAGTTGGCACCGGCCACCGAGCTGGTCTGCGCGATGTCCCCAACAATCGTGAAGGACTTCAAGGGGCAACGCCGGACCAGCAGGCGCCACTGCATGGGCGAAAGCTCCTGCGCCTCATCCACCACGATGTGGCCAAAGGCCCACGTACGGTCGCTCGTGGCGCGCTCGGCAGCGGTCAGCCGCGCTTCCTGCTCCTGGTTCTGCTCGGCCAGTTCTTCCGCGGACATCAACGGGTCCACGCCGGCGGCCTCCATGTTGACCAGGGTCTGCTTGGCGTTGGCAAGGTCGCGGGCGCGGTCGTGTTCCTGCTGCGCCAGTCCGCGCCCCGCTGCGGGGTCCAGCTCGCCGAGCAACTCGGCAGCCTCGTCCAGCAGCGGAACATCGGATTCAGTCCAGGGCGCGTCGGCCGGGCGCTGCAGCAGGGCGCGCTCAGCCGCAGCCAAATGCGGGGTGCAGAATTCCAGCACGGCGGGCTTGCTGAAGAGCTCCGAGATCAGCTTTTCGGGCGTCATGGGCATCCAGCACAGGTTGAGGGCGATCCGCACGTCGCGCGCGGTCCGGACATCCTCAGCCAGGTAGGAGCGGTCCGCGTTGTTGCCGATGTTGCCGGCCTCCACCAGCTCGGTCAACTGCTCCGTCAGTTCGCGCAGCAGGATCTTGACGAAGGTCACGCGGGCCTCGTTGTGCGGCTTCCCGGTGGAACGTGCACGCTCGCGGGCGCGGCGGACCTGCCGCGGGGTCAGCACCAGCTTCCGGCCGTCCACTTCCAGGATCCGGTCTTCAGCGGGGATCCGCTGCCGGTTGGAGACGGCGTTGGCCACCACGGTGGCCATATCGAGGCGGCCCTTGATGGCGGCGACATTGGCGTGCGGTTCCGGCACGGCATTGATGCCGGGCATCAGGCGGCCCACGCTGGCCATAACGACGCCGGTCTCGCCCAGGGACGGCAGCACCCGTTCGATGTACTTCATAAACGACGACGACGGGCCCACCAGCAGCACGCCGGCGGACTTGAGGCGGTCGCGGTGGGTGTAGAGCAGGTAGGCGGCGCGGTGCAGCGCCACGGCGGTCTTGCCGGTACCCGGCCCGCCCTGCACCACCACGGCACCGGAGATGGAGGACCGGATGATGCGGTCCTGTTCCGACTGAATGGTGCTGACGATGTCCGACATCCGGCCGGTGCGCTTGGAGTTCAGGGCGGCGAGCAGGGCGCCCTCGCCCTGCAGTGACTCATCGTCCGCCAGCATGTCGGCGTCAAGGACGTCGTCCTCGATGGCCTTGACCTCACGGCCCTGCAGGATCAAGTGGCGGCGGCGGCGGACGCCCTGCCGGTCAAAGGCCGTGGCCTGGTAGAAGTGCCCTGCTTCGGGCGCACGCCAGTCAACCATGAGCCGCTGCAGGTCCTCGGTGGTGAGGCCGATGCGGCCGATGTACTGCGCTTCCCCGGAGTCCAGGTCCAGGCGGCCGAACACCAGCCGGTCATCCACGGCATCCAGCTGCGCCAGGCGGTCCTCGTACAGAGCGGCGAAAGCATCACGCTCGGAAACATTCTGCATGGTGCCCACAGCCCCTGCCCGCCGCACCTGCGCGAGCTGCTTGCGTTTCTCCTCGCGCAACTCCTCCAGCCGGGCATACAGGCCGGCAACATAGTCCCGTTCGTGGGCCAAATCGGCGTCGAGCATTAACGTTCCCCTATCGCAAAAGACAGACCGTCCATTCTACAACCATTTCCGTTAACGCTTGCGAAACTGGGACGTTCTTGGTTTAGCGGCCCTGTACGTCGAAACCGTGGGATCCCCGGTGATCCAAAACCGCCAGGCGTAGTCCTCCGATCCTCCGGCGCCGGAAACGCCTACTCGCGGACCTGAGCTGACCCCCACCACCGGCCGGTCCGGGAGCACCAGGCCAAAAGGCGGCGCCAAGGCGTCCCGGCCGCTGTAGGCGGTGGTCAGGCCCAGGGCTTTGGCGAGCCGGGCAGGGCCGCTTGCAAGGTCAGCCGGAGTTTTCGAGGTGGGCCGGCGGTGCTGTGCCAGCTCGAGGCCCTCCACGATCTCCCCGGCGCGCAGCAGCAGGGCGGAGGCGACGCCGGCCGGACCGCACACAATGTTCGTGCAGTGGTGCATGCCGTACGTGAAGTAGACGTACAGGTGCCCGGCGGGGCCGAACATGGGAGCATTCCGCGGTGTGGGGCCCCGGTACGTGTGCGATCCCGGATCGGGGTGCAGGGAATCCTCCGGCCCCAGGTACGCCTCCACTTCGGTGAGCCGAACGGAGACCGGGCCTTCGCGCGAATCGTGCGTCAGGACGGCCCCCAGCAGCTTCGGCGCCAGTTCGCGGGCGTCTCCGGACAGGAAATCCCGCAGCGGTTCCGGGGCCGGCGAGGGACTTCTGCTCATGGCCAGACTCTATCCAACTACTGCAACGCAGCCGGGCCGCAACGCCAGAAAAGGGGCCCACGGCCATGTCCGATTTCCGCTAGCTCCGCTCCTGCGCGGCTGGCAGGATGGAGTAATGGACTTCTGGCAGCGCTACCGGGCGATAGATGCCCGGGACACCCGGTTCGACGGGCAGTTCTATACTGCCGTCCGCACCACGGGCATTTACTGCCGCCCGTCATGCCCGGCCAGGACCCCGAAGGCGGCGAACGTCACCTTCTATGAGACATCAGCCGCAGCGCACGACGCCGGCTACCGTGCATGCAAGCGCTGTATCCCCGAGGCGGTTCCGGGAACGCCGGCGTGGAACGTGCGGCAGGACATCGCGGGACGTGCCATGCGCCTGATCAACGACGGTGTGGTGAACCGGGACGGTGTGGACGGACTGGCCGCCCGCCTGGGCTATTCCTCCCGTCAACTGAACCGCATCCTCAGCCAGGAGCTCGGCGCCGGTCCCCTTTCGCTCGCCCGGGCCGGCCGGGCCCAGACGGCGCGAACATTGCTGGTGTCCACGGCCATGAAACTCGCCGACGTCGCCTTCGCGGCCGGCTTCAGCAGCGTGCGCCAGTTCAACGAGACCATGGTGGAAGTCTTCGACATGACACCCACCGCGCTGCGCTCCGCCAGGCACCCGATGGCCGCCGCCGGTTCCACCGCAATTACCCTCAGCCTCCCCTACCGCGAGCCCTTCGACCCCGGCATTTTCGCCTTCCTGGCGGCGCGGGCCATCCCCGGGATCGAAGCAGGAACAGCTTCCTCCTACGCCCGCACGCTGCGGCTTCCCCACGGGGATGCGCGCTTCGACATTGCGTACGACGGCGCCGCCCCGGGGCGGCCCCTGACCCTCACCATCGGCGCGGTGGACTTGAGGGACCTGCCGGCCCTGCTGAGCCGCGTCCGGCGGTTGTTCGACCTGGATGCGGACCCAGTGGCAATCGATGGCGCCCTGGCCGGGGACAGCAGGCTGGCGGCCGCCGTGGCTGGAACTGCGGGAATCAGGATGCCCGGGGCACTTGACCCTGCCGAAATGCTCATCCGGGCCATGATCGGCCAGCAGATCACCGTGGCTGCGGCGCGGACCGCCCTCACCCGGCTGGCCGCCGTCGGAAGTTCGAGCCGAAGCCCCGGCGAGGGCCTGGACCGCATGTTTCCCACCCCCGAGGAAATTGCCGGTGACGGCTGCGCCCTCCTGCGCGGCCCCCGGAAACGCATCGATGCCCTCCGCGCGGCAGCTTCCGCCTTGGCGGAGGGTACGCTCGACTTCGGCTATGGCGACGACGTGGCCGGCCTGGCCGCAAAGTTGCTCCCGCTGGCCGGCGTGGGACCCTGGACGGTGGGCTACCTCGCCATGCGTGTCCTCGGCGCCCCGGATGTGTTCCTGGCCAATGACGCAGCGGTGCGGAACGGTATCAGGGCTTTGGACCGGACTGGGAATCCGGACGGTCCCGGCTCAGGGGTTACCGGGACCTTCAGCCCGGACTTCCGCGAAGTCAGCCCCTGGCGCTCCTACGCCACCATGCACCTGTGGCGCGCAGCGGCCGGTCCGGCCGGCGCGCGCAGGGGAGCGACAACGGATACCGCCAACGCAGGCAGCAGAACAACAGAGAAAGCGAACCGATGAAAGCCCAGTTGCTTCACATGTCCACACCGGACGGACCGTTCACCATCCTCGCCCAGGACGGCGTGGTCCTCTCCAGCGGCTGGACCGAAAAGCCGGGCGACCTGACGGGGCAGATCCATCCGTCCCTCCGGCCCGCCAGCTTTGAACTGGTCAGCGGGCTGGACGCGATCTCGGCCGCCGTCGAAGCGTTCTACGCCGGGGATCCGGCCCCGGCGATGCAGGTCCCCGTCCGGCAACTGTCCGGGCCGTTCCGGCTCCACGCCTGGGACGTGCTGCGGCTGGTCCAGCCGGGGTCGCCCGTGACGTACACAGAGTACGCGGGGCTGGCCGGCAATCCGAAGGCCGTCAGGGCAGCCGCCAGCGCCTGCGCCTTCAACGCCGCAGCGCTGTTCGTCCCCTGCCACCGCGTCATCCGGACCGATGGTTCCCTGGGCGGGTTCCGCTGGGGACTGCCCATCAAGCAGAGCCTGCTGGCGCGCGAAGCAGCCTGACCACGCTACTGCGGCGCCGGGGTTCCCGCAGGCCAGGGCAGCAGGGCCGGCAGGTCCACGCCGTCGGCCGCCGCGGACGCCCTGAGGCTGCCCAGGGTGGGTTCACGCCCCGCCAGCCAGGCCGCGATATCCGTGATCATCCCGCTGACCACGGTGGACCTGGTGCCGCTGCCGATACTCAGCGGCGGGAAGCCCAGGGGCTGCAGCACCAGTTTGTCGTCGGGCTGGACGCGGGCTGCGAGGAAATCGAACAAATGCCCGCAGAACTGCCGGCTCCAGGTTTCCGGCCCCCTGCCCGTCAGCAGGTCGGAGTTGTGGATGACCAGTTCCCGCCACAGCGCAAGGCCGCCGTCCAGGACAACTCCGCCGCGGTAGGTGATGGGTGCGTACCAGCCGGTGCGGTTGGCCGACGAATCCTTGATGCCCGGGAGCGCGTCGAAGGCATGCATCACCCGGTGCAGGGCCGCGGTCACATCGGCCAGGTGCGTGGCGGCGTTGTGGCCGGCAGCCCTGTCGATGGCCCTGTTCCGGCCGTCCATGCCGCCGTCGTACAGTTCGATGGATTCGCCGCGGGCGGCGTACTCGAGCTGCCGGGCCATCGCGTTGGAGATCCCCGCCAGATGGGCCAGGACGTGTCCGCGCGTCCAGCCGGGCAGGGCGGACGGAGCCGTCACGTCCTCGTCGGTGAGCTTGGCAACATCGGAGGCAACGTCGTCGGCGGCCTTGTGGAGCCCGGCGAGCAGGACTTCGGGTGCGGGAGCGGTCATGGCGCTCATCCTAGCCGGGAAGGACGCCGTCCGGGCCGAAGCGGTGGCGGACATGGGCACCGTCATTGCTTGCCTGCCAGAACTCAATCTCGGCGGGCCGGATGGCGTACAGCTGCCAGTCGGAGTTGCTGCTGCCGTCCGAGCGCGGCCGCTCCGCCCAGTCACGGGCCGAAGCCTCGGCGGACAGCTCCACCACGGAGCCAGCCACCCGGACCTGGCGCCCCAGTGACGGCCAGTAGAAGTTGAGGGCGGCGTGCGGGTTGGCACTGAGCTCCCGGCCTTTGCGCGAGGTGCGGGCCGTAGCGACGTGCCAGCCGTCGTCGTCGATGTTCTTCAGGATAAGCATCCTCGACGACGGCCGGCCGCTGCCGTCCACGGTGGCAAAGCTGCACGCATGCGGCTGGCTCTCCCCCGCCGCCAGGGCATCGTCAAGCCACTGTTTGAAGAGCAGGGCCGGATCCTGCGGCGACTTGGCCGGATTAAAACCGGGCAGGTCGGAGGGAAAATCGGGCAGGGTGCGAAGGAATTTCCGGAAGGTTTCGCTCATGCCGCCATGATAGTGGGACCGTCAGGACGCCGCCCTGTGCCCCACCCCCGGACGCTCTCTCACTTAATGCGGGAAAACCGCCAACGCTCTCTCACTTTCTTGAGGAAAGTGGGAGAGCGTTGGCCCAAAAGCGGCATTAAGTGAGAGAGCGTCTTAGGCTGCGTACTCCCGCACGCCGGCGAGCTCGGCTTCCAGTGCCACGAGCTGGCGTTCGACGGCGGCCGGTGCGGTGCCGCCCTGGGAGTTGCGGCTGTTCAGCGACCCCTCCGTGGACAGGACCGTGCGGACCTCCGGCGTGAGGTGCCCCGAGATGGCGGCGTATTCCCCATCGGTCAGGTCCCACAGCTCCACGCCGCGGGACTCTGCCTGCTTGACGGCCGCGCCGGAGAGCTCGTGCGCCTCGCGGAACGGAACGCCCTGGCGGACCAGCCATTCGGCGATGTCCGTGGCCAGCGCGAAACCCTGCGGCGCCAGCGACTCCATCCGTTCGGTGTTGAACTTCAGGGTGGCGATCATCCCGGAGACTGCCGGGAGCAGGAGCTCCAGGGTGTCTGCGGCGTCGAACACCGGTTCCTTGTCCTCCTGCAGGTCGCGGTTGTAGGCCAGCGGCAGGCCCTTAAGCGTGGCCAGGAGCCCGGTCAGGTTGCCGATCAGGCGCCCTGCCTTGCCGCGGGCCAGCTCCGCAACGTCCGGGTTCTTCTTCTGCGGCATGATGGACGAGCCGGTGGAGTAGGAGTCGTGCAGGGTCACGAAGGAGAACTCCTTGGTGGCCCAGAGGATGACTTCCTCCGACACACGGGAGAGATCCACGCCGATCATGGAACACACCCAGGCGAACTCGGCGAAGACATCGCGGGAAGCGGTGCCGTCGATCGAGTTGTGGGACGCGGAAAAGAACCCCAGGTCCGCGGCGACGGCTTCCGGGTCCAGCCCCAGGGAGGACCCGGCGAGGGCACCGGAACCGTACGGCGAGACGCCGGCACGCTTGTCCCAGTCCGCCAGCCGCTGCACGTCGCGCAGCAACGCCCAGGCGTGGGCCAGCAGATGGTGGCTGAGCAGTACCGGCTGGGCGTGCTGCAGGTGGGTGCGGCCCGGCATGGCCACGCCGTGGTGGGCCTTTGCCTGCCCCACCAGTGCATCCACCGTATCCAGCACGCCCCGCGCGATGATGCGGGCGTGGTCGCGCAGGAACATACGCCCCAGCGTGGCCACCTGGTCGTTGCGGGAACGGCCGGCGCGGAGCTTGCCGCCCAGCTGCGTTCCGGCACGCTCGATCAGGCCGCGCTCCAGCGAGCCGTGCACATCCTCGTCGGATTCCGCCGGCACATAGGCACCGGAGGCAACGTCCTCATCCAGCCGGGTGAGCGCCCCCAGCATGCCTTCGAGCTCGGCGTCGTCCAGCAGCCCGGCCTTGTGCAGCACACGGGCGTGCGCTTTGGAACCGGCAATGTCGTAGCGGGCCAGCCGCCAGTCGAAGTGCGTGGACTTGCTCAGCGCCGCCAGGGCATCGGCGGGGCCGCCGGCGAACCGGCCGCCCCACAGTGCGCCGGTGTTCGTTGCTTCGGACTTTTGGGTTTCGACGGGCTCCACCACCGATTCTTACTTTCCTGCGACCCGGATGTCGCGGCCCGAGGCAACCTTGGCTGACATGCCCCACAACTCGATGAAGCCCTTGGCCTGCGACTGGTCGAACGTGTCGCCGGTGTCGTAGGTGGCCAGGGAGAAGTCGTAGAGCGAGGTGTCGGAGCGGCGGCCGTTGACGATGGCCTGGCCACCGTGCAGGGTCATGCGGATATCGCCGGTGACGTACTTCTGGGTGTCCTCGATGAAGGCGTCCAGGGAGCGCTTGAGCGGGGAGAACCACTGGCCGTCGTACACCAGTTCGGCCCAGCGCTGGCCAACGGTGGCCTTGAAGCGGGCCTGTTCGCGCTCGACCGTGATGTCCTCGAGGTGCTTGTGTGCGGTGATCAGCGCCATCGCGCCCGGGGCTTCGTAGATTTCGCGGGACTTGATGCCCACGAGGCGGTCCTCGACGACGTCGATCCGGCCCACGCCCTGGGCGCCGGCACGGCGGTTGAGTTCCTTGATGGCCTGCAGCGGGGTGACCTTCACGCCGTCGATCGCTACCGGCACGCCGGCTTCGAAGGAGATGGTGACCTCATCCGGTGCCGGCGGGAACTCCGGGGTGGCGGTGTAGTCGTAGATGTCCTTGGTGGGGGCGTTCCAGATGTCCTCGAGGTAGCCGGTTTCCACCGCGCGGCCCCAGACGTTCTGGTCGATGGAGTACGGGTTCTTTTTGGTGGTTTCGATGGGCAGGCCCTTTTCCTCGGCGAAGGCGATGGCCTTGTCGCGGGTGAGGGCGAGGTCGCGGACGGGGGCGATGCACTTCAGGTCCGGGCCGAGGGTCTGGATGCCCACTTCGAAGCGGACCTGGTCGTTGCCCTTGCCGGTGCAGCCGTGGGCGACGGTGGTAGCGCCGAATTCGCGGGCGGCCTTCACCAGGTGCTTCACGATGACGGGGCGGGAGATGGCGGAAACCAGCGGGTAGTGGCCCTGGTAAAGGCCGTTGGCCTTCAGCGTGGGCATGCAGTACTCGTTGGCGAACTCATCGGAGGCATCGGCCACGTAGGCTTCAACCGCGCCGCAGCCGAGGGCACGCTGGCGGATGGTTTCGAGGGACTCGCCGCCCTGTCCGACGTCGACCGCCACGGCGATGACTTCGGCGCCGGTGGCTTCGCCGATCCAGCCGATGGCTACTGAGGTGTCCAGGCCGCCCGAGTAGGCGAGCACAATGCGTTCAGTCACTTCAAATGCTCCTTGTGATTGGGGTTCGTAGATGTTGTCTTCAAGCTTATTGCCCGGCTTCTTCAGCCAGGTGCAGAAACCTGGCGGCGAGGTCCTGGCCGCCCTGCGGGTCCCGGGACACCAGCAACACGGTGTCGTCCCCGGCGATGGTCCCCAGGATGGACGGCATCACGGAGTGGTCAATGGCCAGGGCCAGGAAGTTTGCGGCTCCGGGCGGGGTGCGCAGCACCGCGATGTTGGCTGACGCTTCCGCTGTAACCAGCAGTTCGCTGCAGAGCCTGGCCAGCCGGGCATCCAGGATCTCCTGGCTCACTCCGCTCCTGGCGGCCCGTTCGCCGCCTTCGCCGGGAACGGCGTACACGAGCACGCCCTCCTTGCCGCGGACCCGGACTGCGCCAAGTTCCACGAGGTCGCGGGACAGCGTCGCCTGGGTGACCTGCACGCCGTCGTCCGCCAGCAGTGCTGCCAGCTCCGCCTGGGAACGCACGGACTCACCCGTCAGGATGGCGGCAATACGGGCCTGGCGGGCGGTTTTGGTGGCCGGGCTGGAACCCGGCGACGCCGGTTGGGCGGACACTAGAACGTGCTCACCCCGGTGCCCTCAACGGGAGAAAGCCCCTCGACGAAGGCCAGGCCGGACCGGTGCATCAGCCAGGCCATCAGGGCTTTCTGCGCGTGCAGCCGGTTTTCGGCCTCGTCCCACACGATGGACTGCGGCCCGTCGATGACGCCGGCCGAAATTTCGTAGCCGCGGTAGGCGGGCAGGCAGTGAAGCACGACGGCGTCTTCCGCCGCGTGTGCCATGGCCGCCTCGTCCACGGCGTACTCGCGGAACAGCTGCATCCGCGCTTCCTTCTCGGCTTCCTGGCCCATGGATACCCACGTGTCTGTTGCGACGACGTCGGCGCCCTTCAGTGCGGCCGCGGCGTCGGTGGTGATAAGCACCGAGCCGCCGGTTTCTGCGGCGCGCGCCTCGGCTGCTGCCACGATATCTGCGGCGGGAAGGTAGCCTTCGGGCCCGGCGATGCGGACGTGCATGCCCGCCGTGACGCCTGCCAGCAGGTAGGAGTTGGCCATGTTGTTGGCGGCGTCCCCCAGGTAGCTCATGGTGAGGCCCTTGAGGCCGCCCTTGTGCTCCTTGACGGCCAGCAGGTCCGCGAGCAGCTGGCACGGGTGGTAGTCATCGCACAAAGCGTTGATGACCGGCACCCTGGAGTTTTCCGCCATCGCCACCAGGCCGGCGTGCGCGCCCGTACGCCAGACGATGGTGGACACCATGCGCTCGAGGACCTTGGCGGTGTCCTGCACGGATTCCTTGTGGCCGATCTGGGCTTCGCCCGGGTTGATGATGAGCGCGTTGCCGCCCATGTCCGCGATGCCGGTGGCGAACGAGACCCGGGTCCTGGTGGAAGTCTTGTCGAAAATGACCGCCACGGTTTTGCGGCCGTTGCCGGCGGCCGCGAAGGGCTGGACACTGTACGGCTCCGCCTTCATGCGGACAGCGAGGTCCAGGACCTCGGCCTGTTCAGCCGGGCTGAGGTCCGTGTCCTTGAGGAAATGCCGGGTGGAGCTGGGGGCTGAAGTCACTGGGCGTCCTTAGCTGATTGGAGGATGGCCGGGAAGGCGGTGAGGAAGGAATCCGCCTGGGCGATGGTGAGGACCAGCGGCGGTGCCAAGCGGATTGTGCGGGGCCCGGGGCTGTTGACGATAAAGCCGGCGTCAAGGCCGGCCTGCACCACTGCCGGGGCCACGTCAGTGTCCAGGTCAAAGCCGATAAGCAGCCCTTCGCCCCGGACCTCGGTGACGCCCGTGATGGCTGCCAAAGCGGAGCGGAGGTGTTCCCCGACCTTCGCCACGTTCGCCAGGACATCCTGGCTTTCAATGGCGTGCAGCGTGGCGAGGGCAGCCGCCGTCGCCACGGGGTTGCCGCCGAAGGTGGTGCCGTGCTGGCCCGCGCTTAACAACGACGACGTCCCGTCACCAAAGGTGACCAGCGCACCGATCGGGAATCCGCCGCCCAGGCCCTTTGCCAAGGTGACAGCGTCCGGCATGATCCCGGCGTCCTCACTGGCCAGCCATTTACCCGTACGGCCGATGCCGGTCTGCACCTCGTCGAGGATGAGCAGCGCTCCAACGCGGGCCGTCAGCTCCCGCGCAGCCTGCAGGTATCCGGGCGGAAGGGGACGGACCCCGGCCTCGCCCTGGATCGGTTCGAGGAACACTGCGGCCACGGTTTCATCAACGGCCGCTTTGAGTGCCTCGACGTCCCCGAACGGGATGTGCACCACACCACCGGGCAGTGGCTCGAAGGGCGTCCGGTAGGCCTCTTTGGCCGTCAGCGCCAGGGCGCCCATGGTCCGGCCGTGGAAGGCCCCCTCCAGGGCGATGATTTTGGTCCGCTTCGCCCCGCTGCCACCCCTGTTGCGGCGGGCGAGCTTGAAGGCGGCCTCATTGGCCTCCGTGCCGGAGTTGGTGAAGAACACCTTGGAACCGGCAGGAGCGTTGGTGAGGGCCAGGAGTTTCTCGGCCAGCGCAATCTGCGTGGGGCTAGTGAAGAAGTTGGACACATGGCCCAGCGTGGCCAGCTGGCTGGAGATGACCGACGTGACGAAGGGGTTGGCGTGGCCCAGTGCGTTGACCGCAATGCCGCCGAGCAGGTCGAGGTATTCCTTGCCGTCGGCGTCCCAGACGAGGCAACCGGCGCCGCGGACCAGGACCCGCTGCGGCGTCCCGAACACGCCCATCAGCGAGGTGGAGTAGCGGGCCAGCCACTCGGATCCTGCGTGGCCGGTGGTTTCGACGAGCTCTGCCACCGGGGTCCGGTGATCGAGGTTTTCCGTGGTGCTCATCCGTTGATCTCCTCGTCCGGGACTACTTGGGTGCCGATTCCGGCCGTCGTGAATGTTTCAAGAAGCATGGAGTGTGGCAGGCGCCCGTCCACGATATGGGCGCGTTCCACCCCTTCGTCGATGGCCTTGAGGCAGGCGGCCATCTTGGGGATCATGCCCGATTCGAGTCTGGGCAGCATGTCACGCAGTTCCGAAGCCGTCAGTGAGGAAATCAGCGAGGACTTGTCCGGCCAGTTGGCATACAGGCCTTCGACGTCTGTCAGGATGACCAGCTTCGAGGCGCCCAGCGCCGAGGCGACGGCCGCGGCCGCGGTGTCCGCGTTCACGTTGAGGACCTGGCCGGTGGGCTGGAAGCGTGCCGTGCCGGCCACGCCGTCGCCGCCGTCCACGATCTCCGGGGCAACGGTGGAGATCACCGGGATACGGCCGGCCTCAAGGATGTCCACAATGCCTGCCGGGTCGACGCCGACAACCTCGCCTACCAGCCCAAGATCCACTTCTTCGCCGTCCACCACGGTCCCGGTCCGGACAGCGCGCAGCAGCCCGCCGTCTTCCCCGGACATGCCCACGGCGTAGGGTCCGTGGGAGTTGATCAGGCCCACCAGTTCGCGTCCCACCTGGCCGGTGAGGACCATCCGGACCACGTCCATGGCCTCGGGTGTGGTGACGCGCAGTCCGCCCTTGAACTCGGATTCAATGCCCAGCCGGCCCAGCATGGAGTTGATCTGCGGGCCGCCGCCGTGCACCACCACAGGGTGGATGCCCACGTGGTGGAGGAAAACGATGTCCTCGGCGAAGGCGCGGCGGAGTTCGTCGTTGACCATGGCGTTGCCGCCGTACTTGACCACCATGATGGAACCGGCGAACCGCTGGATCCAGGGCAGCGCTTCGATCAGGGTTGCTGCCTTGTCCTGGGCATCGGACATGCTGGTGGTTTCACGCGTCTGGGTGTTCATGCTGTCACTTTCCGCAACGGTTTTTCCGGGGGCGCGGCTCCTAGCTGGAGTAGGCGCTGTTCTCGTGCACGTAGTCGTGGGTGAGGTCGTTCGTCCAGATGGTGGCCTCGGCGTCGCCCGCCTGCAGGTCGATTTCCACGAGAACTTCGCGGGGCTCGAGGTCCACCAGGGCACGGTCGTCGCCGATGCTGCCGTTGCGGCAGATCTGGATGCTGTTCATGGAGACGTTGAGCTTGTCCGGTTCGAAGGCGGCGTCCGTAGTACCGACAGCGGACAGCACCCGGCCCCAGTTGGGGTCCTTCCCGAAAATGGCGGCCTTGAAAAGGTTCGACCTGGCCACCGACCGGCTGACGGTTTCGGCGTCAGCCTCGCTTGCCGCGTTGAAGGTGCGGATGGCGATGTCGTGGCTGGCACCCTCGGCATCACCAATGAGCTTGCGGGCAAGCTCGGCGCACACCTGGGTGAGGCCGGCACCAAAGGCCTCGGCGGAGGGCACTGCGCCGGAAGCGCCGGAGGCCAGCAGGACCACCGTGTCGTTGGTGGACATGCAGCCGTCGGAGTCGGCCCGGTCAAAAGTGACCCGGGTGGAGTCGCGGAGGACGACGTCCAGCATTTCCGTTTCCACCGCGGCGTCCGTGGTGAGGACCACCAGCATGGTGGCAAGGCCCGGTGCCAGCATTCCGGCGCCCTTGGCGATGCCGCCGATGCTGAATTCCTGGCCGTCCGCGTCGGTGCCGATAAACAGCGCAGCCTTCGGGACGGAGTCGGTGGTCATGATGGCGGTGCCCGCTGCGGGTCCGCCGTCGGTGCTGAGGGCCGCAGCGGCTGCCTCCACGCCGGGAAGGATCTTGTCCATCGGCAACTGCTCGCCGATCAGGCCCGTGGAGCAGACGAAAACATCCGTGGCCGATATGCCTAGTACTTCGGCCACCTTTTCGGCGGTGCTGTGGGTGTTCTGGAACCCGGTGGGCCCGGTGCAGGCATTGGCACCGCCGGAGTTGAGGACCACGGCGTCCACCCTTCCGTCCGAGACCACCTGGCGGGACCAGTGGACCGGGGCAGCGGCCACCCGGTTGCTGGTGAAGACGGCGGCGGCAGACTTGGACGGCCCGTCGTTGACCACCAGGGCAAGGTCCGGGTTGCCGGAGGCCTTGAGTCCGGCGGTGACGCCGGTGGCCCGGAACCCACGGGGTGCGGTAATGGTCACGGGGCTACTCCCTGGAGGTCAAGGCCGCCAGTTTCAGCCAGGCCGAGTGCGATGTTCATGGACTGGACGGCGCCGCCGGCGGTCCCCTTGGTGAGGTTGTCGATGGCGCAGGTGACAATAACCCGGCCGGTGTGGGCGTCAAAGGCCAGTTGCATGGCGGCGTGGTTCGATCCCTGGACGGACTTGGTGGCGGGCCACTGGCCCTCGGGGAGGACATGCACAAACGGCTCGTCGTCGTACGCGTCGGTCCAGGCGTGGCGCAGCTGTTCGGCAGTTGTTCCGGGCTTGACCTTCGCGGTGGCCGTGGTGAGGATTCCCCGGCTCATGGGGGCCAGGGTGGGCGTAAAGGAAACCGTCACCTGCTCTCCTCCCGCGTTGGACAGGCCCTGTTCGATCTCGGGGGTATGCCGGTGGCCGCCGCCGACGCCGTAGGGGCTCATGGAGCCCATCACCTCGGCGCCGATCAGGTTGACCTTCGCTGCCTTGCCCGCCCCGGAGGTGCCGGAGGCGGAAACGATCACGACGTCGTCGGGCTGGAGGAGGCGGGCGGCGAACCCGGGTGCCAGGGCCAGCAGGACCGACGTCGGATAGCATCCGGGCACGGCGATACGGCTTGCACCCTTGAGGGCTTCACGCTGGCCGGGCAGTTCGGGCAGGCCGTAGGGCCAGGTCCCGGCATGGGCTGAACCATAGAACTTTTCCCATGCTGCGGCGTCCTCCAGGCGGTGGTCGGCGCCGGCGTCGATCACCACTGTGCCTTCCGGAAGCCGGGCAGCGATGTCGGCGGAGGCGCCGTGGGGCAGTGCGAGGAAGACGACGTCATGGCCCGAAAGGTTTTCCACAGTGGTGTCTTCAAGGATCCGGCTGGCCAGTCCGTGCAGGTGGGGCTGCAGCTCCCCCAGGCGCGAACCGGCATTGCTGTGTGCCGTGATCGCTCCGATGGTCACGTCCGGGTGGCCCGCAAGGAGGCGGAGCACCTCCCCGCCGGCGTAGCCGCTGGCGCCTGAGACTGCAACAGAAATAGTCATGGTTTCCACCTTACAGTAAAACTATTCACTAGTCCCGATATTTATGCACAGGCCGCGGTGTCCTGCGCCCGAACGCGTGACGTCCGGCTACATGTCCGGGGCCGCCCTCCAATAGTGAAGCCTAGGATGGATTGACCGGACCGGGAAACTCCCGCCCGGGGAAGGAAACCCATGACGCACGCCATTGTCGCCGGGCAAGCCGGTGGTCCCGAAGTCCTGTCCTATGTTCCGGTTGAGCGGCCCGTTCCCGGTCCCGGCCAACTGCTGATCCAGGTGGCGGCGGCCGGCGTGAACTTCATTGACACGTACAAGCGCAGCGGCGTGTACAAGGTCCAGTATCCCTTTATCCCAGGGTCGGAGGCAGCGGGCACTATTGCCGCTCTCGGCGAAGGTGTGACCGGCTTCGCCGAGGGGGACCGGGTAGCCACCGCCGAGGGCACCAGCTGCTACGCCGGCTATGCCCTGGTGGACGCCGACAAAGCCTTGCCGGTGCCGGCAGGACTGGACGATGCCACCGCGGCCGCCCTCCCCTTGCAGGGCTTGACGGCGCACTACCTGGTTAATTCCACCTTCAAGGTTGAAGCCGGCCACGACGTCCTGCTGCACGCCGGCGCCGGGGGCGTAGGCCTGCTGCTCATCCAGCTCCTGAAGGCCAAGGGCGCCCGGGTCATCACCACGGTCTCCACTGACGAAAAGGAAGCCCTCGCACTCGGCGCCGGTGCGGACCACGTCCTGCGTTACGACGGCTTTGACCGGGCCGTGCGGGAGCTCACCGACGGCAAGGGCGTACACGTTGTTTATGACGGAGTAGGCAAGGACACGTTTGACGGTTCCCTCGGCGCCCTTCGCGTGCGGGGCACGCTGGCCCTGTTCGGCGCCGCCTCGGGCCCCGTTCCGCCGGTGGATCCGCAGCGCCTCAACGCCGGAGGCTCCTTGTTCCTAACCAGGCCCACCATGGCCCACTACCTGCAGGATGCGGCGGAACGGCGCTGGCGCTCGGACGAAATTTTCGCCGCCGCCGCCGACGGCAGCCTCAAAGTCCGGATCGGTGCCCGGTATCCACTGGCTGAAGCCGGGCAGGCGCACCGCGACCTCGAAGGCCGCCGCACCACCGGCAAGGTTGTGCTGATTCCCTAGTCGCAGGGCACGGTATGCGGGACCCAACGACGAAGCACATACGGCACGCTGGGTTGAACAGCGTCCAAACAGCCAGTGGACAGCCGGCAAACCTGGACACTTTCTGTTCATCTTGTCCCGGCACACTGCCTTGGTGACCGAGCAACAAAGCAGCAGCCTTGCAACCGACGGCTTCCCCGGACCCCTGCCCCTCCACCAGCCGCAGCTGGCCGGGGCGGCCGCTACTCCCCCGGCCAGGACGCTGGTTGACATCCTCCAGGACACGGCGGAGCGTTACCCCGATGCTTCCGCCCTCGACGACGGCCGGGAGTCCCTGAGCTACGCCCAGCTGCTGGCGGCTGTCCGCTCTGCCGGCCGGGAGATGCACCTTGCCGGGCTCGGCGCCGGGGACAAGATCGGCGTCCGCATCCCGTCGGGCACCAACAGGCTGTACGTCTCCATCCTGGCCATCCTGCTCATCGGCGCCGCCTACGTTCCCGTGGACGCGGACGATCCCGAAGAACGCGCCAGGCTGGTCTTCGGAGAAGCCCGCGTCGCCGCCGTCGTCACGGAAAGCGGGGTAATGCTCAACGGGCCCAGGCCTTCGCCCTTCCCTGCCCCGCGGATAGCGGAGGCTGACGACGACGCCTGGGTAATCTTCACCTCCGGCTCCACGGGAACCCCCAAAGGCGTTGCCGTGCAGCACCGGTCCGCGGCCGCCTTCGTGGACGCCGAAGCACGGATTTTCCTCACGGCAGAGCCCATCGGGACATCGGACCGGGTGCTGGCAGGGCTCTCAGTTGCCTTTGACGCCTCCTGCGAGGAAATGTGGCTGGCCTGGCGGCACGGCGCCTGCCTGGTCCCGGCTCCGCGGGTCCTGGTCCGCACAGGCATGGACCTGGGCCCCTGGCTCATCAGCCATGGCATCACCGTGGTGTCCACGGTCCCCACCCTGGCTGCCCTCTGGCCGGCGGAAGCACTGGAAAACGTCCGGTTGCTGATTTTCGGCGGCGAGGCCTGCCCGCCGGAGCTTGCGGAGCGGCTGGCCGTTGAGGGCCGGGAAGTCTGGAATACCTACGGTCCCACCGAGGCCACTGTGGTGGCCTGTGCTGCACCCCTGGGCGGGTCCGGTCCGGTGCGGATCGGGCTTCCCCTGGACGGCTGGGACCTGGCGGTAGTGGACGCAGAGGGCGTTCCGGTCCCGGAAGGGGCCATCGGCGAACTCATCATTGGCGGCGTAGGACTGGCCCGGTACCTGGATGCAGCCAAGGACGCCGAAAAGTATGCGCCCTTTCCCACGCTGGGCTGGCAGCGCGCCTACCGCTCGGGCGACCTCGTCCGCTGTGAGGCCGAGGGACTCGTTTTTATGGGCCGCGCCGACGAGCAGGTCAAACTCGGCGGACGCCGCATCGAACTTGGCGAAGTGGATGCAGCGCTGCAGGCACTGCCCGGCATCGCGGGCGCTGCGGCCGCTGTCCGCACGACGGCGGCCGGGAACCAGATCCTGGTGGGATACCTTGCGCCCGCCGGAGCTGCGAAGCCGGACCTGGGGGCTGCCCGGCAACTCCTTGCTGCCAGCCTTCCCGCAGCGCTGGTGCCGCTGCTGACCGTCGTCGACTCCCTGCCAACCAAGACCAGCGGAAAGGTGGACCGGCACGCGCTGCCCTGGCCCCTTGCCGGTTCGGGTGCCGACGATGCGGACAACGCCCCGCTGAACCTCCCCGAGGACGCCCAATGGATCGTGGAGCAGTGGGGCGCCGTCCTGGGCATCAAGGCAACCAGCCTCGACGCAGACTTTTTCGCCGCCGGGGGCGGATCCCTTGCCGCAGCCCAACTCGTGTCCGCGCTGCGGGTCCGCTACCCCACCATCACTGTGGCGGACATCTACGCCACGCCCCGCGTCGGTGCCCTGATCGACGCGGCACGCCAGTCCGTGCCGGAAGGCACGGTGGCCGGTCCCGCCGAGGCGCGCTTCGTCCGGCCCACCGCCCGCAAGTCCCAGGTGTTCCAAACACTGATGGGCGTGCCGCTGCACATCCTCGTGGGCATGCGGTGGCTGACCTACCTGATGGCAGGCAATAATCTCCTCGCCGGGCTGGCCGGCTTCAGCGGCGCTGTCACGGTGTCCTGGTGGTGGGTGGCTGCGTCCTGGCTGGTGTTCGTCAGTCCTGCCGGGCGCATGGGCCTCTCAGTCGCAGCCGCCCGTCTCCTGCTCCGGAAAGTTCAGCCGGGAACCTACCCCAGGTCCGGCAAAGTCCACCTCCGGCTATGGCTTGCCGAGCAGATCCAGGATCTCGCCGGAGCGGTAAGCCTGGCCAGCGCACCCTGGGTCCCCCACTATGCGCGAGCGCTGGGCGCGACGATCGGCAGTAACGTGCACCTGCACTCGCTGCCGCCGGTCACCGGCTTTCTCTCGCTCGGCGCCGGAGCGAATGTGGAACCCGAAGTGGACCTTTCCGGATGGTGGATCGACGGTGACAACGTGCACATTGGGGCTATCCGCATCGGGGCAGGCGCCACCGTGGGCGCCCGCAGCACCCTGATGCCCGGAGCCAGCATCGGGGCCGGCGGACAGGTGGAACCGGGTTCGGCCGTCCTGGGCAAGGTCAAGGCAGGCCAGGTTGTAGCGGGCTCCCCGGCAGAGCGCCGGGGCAAGGCGAAACAGAACTGGCCGGCCGAGCCCGCCACCAGTTCGTTGCTTGCCCGCCTGTGGTTCACGGCCTTCGCCGCCGCCAGCACCTTGCTGACCATGATTCCCTACCTCTCCGCAGGAGCTGCCTGCTTCGTGGTTTTCCTGTTCATCCAGGGCCACGGTTCGTTGACGGAAGCCTGGGTTCCCCTGCTGGTTTCCCTGCCTCTTGCCGCCCTCACCTGGTTCGTGGCCAACCTGCTCCTGATCCTGGGAACCACCCGTCTGCTGGGACTGGGCCTGCGCGAAGGCTACTACCGCGTCCGGAGCCGGATCGGCTGGCAGGTCTGGGCTACGGAACGCGTCCTGGACCTGGCCCGGGACCTGCTGTTTCCCATCTATGCCAGCCTCTTCACCCCCGTCTGGCTCCGCCTGCTGGGGGCAAAGGTGGGCAAGAACGTCGAAGCATCCACCGTGCTGCTGCTTCCCAAAATGACTACTGTGGGCGAGGGAGCATTCCTGGCCGATGACACCATGGTGGCCTCGTACGAGCTCGGCGGCGGCTGGCTGCGGATCGCGCCGGCCAAGATCGGCAAGCGGTCGTTCCTCGGCAACTCGGGAATGACCGGAGCGGGCCGCAATGTTCCGAAGAATTCGCTGGTGGCCGTGCTGTCGGCAACACCATCGAAAGCCAAGTCCGGAACGTCCTGGCTGGGAAGCCCTCCCGTCCGTTTGCGGCGCACCGCCATCGCATCGGACAACTCGCTCACCTACCAGCCGCCGCGGAGGCTGAAAATCGCACGGGCGCTGTGGGAAGCCTGCCGGTTCATTCCCGTGGTGCTGACGGTAGGACTGGCCGCCGGTGTCCTGCTGGCCTTCGACTGGCTGGCTTCGGCCAACGGCTATGCCGTGGCCGCCCTGCTCGGCGGCCTGGTGATGCTCCTGGCGGGAGCAGTGGCAGCCGGCAGCGCCGTGGCGGCCAAGTGGCTGCTCATCGGCAGGATCAGCGCCGGTGAACACCCCCTGTGGAGTTCATTCATCTGGCGCAACGAAGTGGTGGACACGTTTATCGAAATGGTCACCGCACCCTGGTTTGCCCGTGCCGCCACCGGCACGCCAGCCCTTGTCTGGTGGCTGCGCGCCCTTGGCGCCAAGATCGGTTCCGGGACGTGGTGTGAGAGTTACTGGCTGCCGGAGGCGGACCTCGTTTCCCTGGGCGCGAACTCCACGGTCAACCGGGGCTGCGTGGTGCAGACGCACCTGTTCCACGACCGCATCATGAGCATCGGCCCGGTTACACTCGAAGACGGTGCAACGATGGGACCGCATGGTGTCATCCTGCCGCAGGCACGGATCGGCCATGGTGGGACGGTTGGCCCGGCGTCGCTGGTGATGCGCGGCGAAACTGTTCCGGCTGCAACCTACTGGATGGGCAACCCCGTCAGCCCGTGGGCTGGGCCGGTCCTGCCGCGGGGGAAATAAAGCGCCCTGCAACACCTGCAGCAACACCACCGCCGTCCGCCAACAGTAATTAGTTGAGGCCCCTCCCCTTATGAGTTCGCCAGAATCAGTCCGCGGTATCTCCACCCGCGGGCCCGGACCCGCCCTGTGGGCCGGACCCTTTGAGGCCCACCACGGCACGGACGCCTACAGCGTGTCGCGCTACGAGCTGGAGCTGGATTACAGGCTGGCCAGCAACCGGCTGAACGGCAGGGCCCTGCTCCACGCGGTGGCCAACCGGGCCGCTTCTGCCGTGGTGCTCGATCTGGTGGGGCTCCGGGCCGTCAAGGTGCAGTTCAACGGACGCCGTGTGCGCCGCTTCTCCCAGCGTGCCGAACAGCTGGTGGTGCATCTTGAAACAGCCCTCGTTCCAGGCGACGGTTTCACCGTGGACGTCCGCTACGAGGGCAGACCTGCTCCCCGCCGAGGTCTCTGGGGCGAGGTGGGCTGGGAAGAACTGACTGACGGTGTGCTGGTTGCAGGACAACCCAACGGCGCCCCTTCCTGGTTCCCCTGCAATGACCACCCCGGGGACAAGGCCGCCTACCGCATCTCGGTCACTACTGATGCGGACTACCGCGCTGTCTGCAACGGTGTGCTGGTGGGACATGCGCGCGGATCCAGCAGGGAGACCTGGACCTATGAACAGCACGAGCCAATGGCCACGTACCTGGCCACGGTGCAGATCGGCAGGTATGACATCCTGGTCCTCGACGACGGTTCCGCCGGCGGCGTGGTGCAAACCGTTGCCGTGCCCCCGGCCCTGGCCGATGCGGCGGAGGCAGGGCTGGGCCGGCAGCGTGACATGATGGCCGCCTTCGTCCGCCGCTTCGGCCCCTACCCCTTCCCGGGGTACACCGTGGTGGTGACGGATGACGACCTGGAGATCCCGCTGGAAGCCCAATCGCTGTCCATCCTGGGCCGGAACCATCTCAGCCCGGGCTGGGAATCCCAGCGGCTTATCGCCCATGAGCTCTCGCACCAATGGTTCGGCAACTCCCTGACGGTTGCAGCCTGGCACGACATCTGGCTTCACGAGGGTTTTGCCTGCTATGCCGAATGGATCTGGTCTGAGGAAGCCGGTGTTATGAGCGCCCGGCAGCGGGCGGCAGCGGCCTGGCGGGGGTTGGCCGCTGCGGAGCAGGACCTGCTGATCGGAGATCCCGGCGCGGCGCTGATGTTTGATGACCGCGTCTACAAGCGCGGCGCGCTGGCCCTGCACGCGCTCCGCCGGCATTGCGGGGATCTTGCCTTCTTCACGCTGCTGCAGGAATGGACCAGGAGCCACCGCCACGGATCAGTCTCAACGGCGGACTTCGTGCTGGTGGCCAACCGGGTGGCGGGCATCGACGCTGAAGCGGTGCTCCATCCTTGGCTCTTTGAGCTGGCTCTCCCCCCGCTGCCTGCCTAGCCGGACCCGGCCCGGCTAACCCGGCTTGCCGAGCGCCACGGCAGCAACGAGCGACGCCGGCAGTCCCGTTGCGGCGGACGGCAGGTCTGTCAGCTCCGGCCTGTCCAGGACGGGTACGTCCCGGGGGTCCGTCCGAAGCCCGTCGCCGGTCATTTTGAGCCACGCTTCCTTCCGGGTCCACAGCCGTGCGCGTTCGCGGAGCAGGGCTGCGCCCTGAAGTCCGGCGAGTGCCGGCTTTTCCGACTCCGCCAAGGCGACGTCCTCAAAGCCTTCGAAGCCCAGCAGTTCCGGATTTTCGACGTCAACGCCCAGCCGCTCCCCGGCCACCGGCTTTGTGAGGCCGGCAAGCAGAACCCAGTTTCCTGCCCGGGCCATACTCAGGAGCAAGGGCACCGGTCCGCCGTGATGCGTGAACCCGGGGCGGCCATGGGAGAGGTCTGGTCCGGATCCGCACTGCGGACAGGAGTATGCCGCCTGCAGCTGCGCGGCCGGGATGCCGAGGACGCTGCCCGCAAAAAGGCGCAACGCTGCCCTGCCCGCCAGGAAGCGTGCGGCTGCGCCGGGCTCCATCGCTGCTGCCCGGCGCGCGTCTGCCTGTCCGGGAACCAGCCCGCCTGCGTAGCCCTGGCCTGCCTGCGGGCAACGGATATCAGCGGAGATATCCACTGCCCGCAGTATCAACCTGGACTCCATGGGAGCACGGGTGCTGCCTGCTAGCGCTGGACTGCGCCGAAGCGCTCAGCCGCGAGGGCCACAGCGCCTTCCCGGGCAGCTGATGCCTCGTCCGCCGTGAGGGTACGGTCGGCGGCACGGAACCGGAGTCCGAAGGCCAGGGACTTCTTGCCTTCCTCGATTCCCTTGCCCGCGTAGACATCGAACAACGCCACGTCCTCCAGCAGTTCGCCGGCACCTTCGCGGAGTGTGGCCAGTACCTCGTCGGCCGGCACGTGGGCAGGGACCACAAGCGCCACGTCCTGGGTGGCCACCGGGAACGACGAGATGTGGCGGGCCACGATCACGTCAGCAGCAGCGTTGAACAGTGCGTCGGCGTTGAATTCCAGGGCAACCGAACGGGCCGGCATGTCCGAGGCGGCAAGGAGCTTGGGGTGCAGCTCGCCGGCGTAGCCCACAACCTCCCCGGAGCGCAGCGACAACTGCGCCGCACGGCCCGGATGGAATGCCTGGTGGCTGCCTTGGCTGACCACTACTTCCACGCCGAGGACGTCCCCGGCCAGGCGGGCGATGTCCAGGGCATCTGCCCAGTCCCACACCCGCGGTGCATGTGCCGCCGCAGCCGGGGAATCGTGGCCCGTGAGGACCACGGCAACGTGGAACGGTTGGGCGGGGACGCCGTCGTACAGTCCGTCCAGCACCTCATCGCTGGGCTTGATGCCAAGGGGCGGGATGGAGTCGGTGCCCATCCGCTCAGCCGGCAGGAACACCAGGCCCGATTCGAAGAGCGCCAGGTCGCGGAAGCCGCGGGAGTGGTTGCGCTTGGCCACCTCGATGAGTCCCGGCAGGATGGACGTGCGCAGGAAGCCCTGCTCCTCGCTGATCGGGTTTGCCAGCTTGACTGCGGTCCGGCCTGCTCCCTGGCCCGCCACGCCGAAGGTGTCGTTCGCCGCCTTGGACACGAAGGGGTAGGACAGGACTTCGGTAAGCCCGGCATCAGCCAGTGCCTGGATCAGGCGGCGGCGCTGCTGCTGCACGCGCGTCAGGCCACGACCGGGAGGCGCCACCGGTAAGGTGGCGGGAATCTGGTCGTACCCCACAAGGCGGGCGATCTCCTCGGAGAGGTCCTCCTTGGTCTCGAGGTCGTGCCGCCAGCTCGGGGCTGTAACGCTCCAGCCGGCGTCGTTCTTCACCACGGCGGCGCCCAGGTCCTCCAGGGCGGTAACAATCTGCTCATCGGTGAAGTCGATGCCGATCCGGGCGGCAGCAAAGGCTGCAGGCAGCTCGATGGTCACGGACTCCGGTGCGGTTCCGACGTCGGTTCCCGCTTCGTCGGCCGTGCCGCCCGCCAGCTCCACCAGGAGGTCGACCACCCGCTGGGCGGCGACACCGGCCACCTGCCAGTCAACACCGCGCTCGAAGCGCTTGGAAGCCTCGGACGGCAGCTTGTGCCGCCGGCGGGAGCGCGCGATGGAAACCTCATCGAAGTGCGCGGCTTCAACCAGGATGTTCGACGTCGAACCGCCCACCTCAGTTGCCGCGCCGCCCATCACGCCGGCGATGCCGATCGGCCCGGAGGCGTCGGTAATCAGGAGGTCCTCGGCGTCGAGCGCCCGTTCCTTGTCATCGAGGGTGGTGATTTTCTCGCCCGCCAGGGCCCGGCGCACCACGATGTCGCCGGACAGTTTGTCCAGGTCGTAACAGTGCGTGGGCTGGCCGAGTTCCAGCATCACGTAGTTGGAGATGTCCACCGGCAGGGAGATGGAGCGGATGCCGGCCAGCCGGAGACGGGAGGTCATCCAGGGCGGAGTGGGCCTGGTGGCGTCGACGCCGCGGACGGTGCGGGCCACGAACCGGTCGCAGCCGGGCTTGCCGTAGATGGGTGCGTCGTCGTTGATCTTGACGCCGTAGCCGCCGGTGAGTTCCGCCGGGGCCTGGACCTTCGCGGCGGGATCGGTGAAGACGGTTCCGGTGGCGTGCGCGTACTCGCGTGCCACGCCGCGGATGGAGAAGGCATAGCCGCGGTCCGGGGTGACGTTGATTTCCGCAGCCTGGTCATAGAGGCCCAGGAGCTCCATGGCGTCGGTGCCGATTTCAGGGTCCAGCCCGATGCGGGACAGTACCAGGATGCCGTCGTGGTCCTCGCCGATGCCGAGTTCGCGGACTGAGGCGATCATGCCGGCGGAAAGGTGGCCGTACGTCTTCCGCGCGGAAATGTGGAAATCGCCCGGCAGCACTGCGCCCGGAAGCGTCACCACTACCTTGTCGCCCTCCACGAAGTTGTGCGCGCCGCATATGATGCCCTGCACACCGGACGGGTCGATGCCCTTGCCCGTGAGGGTCTGCTCCCGGCCCTCGGGGACAACACGCACCTGGCACCAGTTGATGGTCTTGCCGTTGGTCTGCGGTTCCTTGACCAGGCTCAGGACCTGGCCCACCACAACGGGGCCCTGGAGGGTGTCCGTGGGACGGTGGACGTCCTCTTCTTCAAAACCGACCTTGACCAGTTCAGCCATAACGTCTTCGGCCGTTGCTCCGGCCGGTACCTCTGCGAATTCACGCAGCCAGGAAATTGGGATACGCACTGTTAGATCTCCATCCCGAAGTGCTCGCTGAAACGTACATCGCCTTCGATCATGTCGCGCATGTCGCCGACTTCGTTGCGGAACATCAGTGTCCGCTCGATGCCCATGCCGAAGGCAAAACCTGAATAGACGTCCGGGTCGATGCCCGCGGCGCGGAGCACGTTGGGGTTGACCATGCCGCAGCCGCCCCACTCAATCCAGCGGGGCCCGCCCTTGGCACCGGGGTGGAAGATGTCCAGCTCGGCGGAGGGCTCGGTGAACGGGAAGTAGTTGGGGCGCAGCCGGATCTGGGCTTCGTCGCCGAACATCTGCCGTGCGAAGTGCTCCAGGGTGCCGCGAAGGTCGGCCATGCTGAGCTTTTTGTCGATGGCGAGGCCTTCGAACTGGTGAAACACAGGGGTGTGTGTCGCATCCAGTTCGTCCGTCCGGAACACTTTTCCCGGGCAGAGCACATAGATGGGCAATTCGCGTTCCAGCATGGAACGGACCTGCACGGGTGAGGTGTGCGTGCGCATCAGCAGGTGGGCCTCGGGCGGCTCCACAAAGAAGGTGTCCTGCATCTCCCGCGCCGGGTGGTCCGGCTTGAAGTTCAGGGCATCGAAGTTGAACCACTCCGATTCGACCTCCGGCCCTTCCGCGATTTCCCAGCCCATGCCCACGAAGATGTCCGCCACGCGGTCCTGGAGGGTGGACAGGGGGTGGCGGGCACCGGCACGACGACGGCGGGGTGCGGCAGTGACGTCAACGGTCTCCTCAAGGAGGATCCGCGCGTCGTTTTCCGCTTCCAGCTCTGCCGAGCGGTCCGCGAGCGCCTTGTTGACGCGTCCGCGGGACGCGCCCATCAGCTTCCCGGCGACGGCCTTCTGGTCCTTGGCCAACTTTCCGATTTCGCGGTTGGCGAGGCTGAGCGGCGACTTCTCACCGGTGTGCGCGAGCCTCACCGCCTTCAGTTCGTCAAGGGTGGCCGCGCCGGCGATGGCGGCGATGGCCTGGTCTACAGCGGCAGTGATGGCGGCTTCATCCGTGGGGTTCGGGATGGCGGCGCCCGGCAAAGTTTCAGTCATCTACTGTTCTTAGCTACGAGTCGTGGCTGCCGGTGAACGGGCAGCCTGCACGGTTTCCCGGCGGCGCGTCCGTCACTGGCAGGTCATGGATGAATGCCCTGAATTCTCATGCACATATCAGTTCATTCAATGACCAGGTCAGGGCCTACCGGAAAATCTGGCGGCCACTGCCCTCCAGTCTAATTGAACTCCCCCGGCTACCATGTCCTCATGACACCACGGCTGGTTTCGGCAACCCGGCTGCCCCTGACGGGTACCCAGAAGGTGCGCCGGGCAGCCAATGTGCTCAACGGCAGCACGGTCCTGGGCCTTGCCGTGTCCGCACTGGCGGGGACGAAAGTGAGCAGGGGGCCACGGGGCCTGCTCATTGCCGCAGGATACCGGTGGCGCCTGCCGTTCGCCGGCGCGTTCACGCTCGGGAACGTGGTGCTGTGCCGCTGCACCGCCGCTGACCTGCTCTCCCGCCCTGCGCTGCTGGGACACGAGGAAAAGCATTGCTCCCAGTACGCCTGGTGCCTCGGCGTTCCTTTCCTCCCGTTGTACTTCCTCGCCGCAGGCTGGTCGCTGCTGCGTACCGGCAATCCGGGCACGGGCAACGTCTTCGAACGCCACGCGGGGTTGGCCGCCGGCGGGTACCCTGCGCCCTTGGACCGGGGCCGGCCCGGGCGCCCATCTGAAGTGGAGGCGTGACCCATGCAAACTGAACCCGGCCGCGGCGACGCGGATGACGACGTCGGGCATGGCGGGTACCAGCCCGCCGGCACGGACTCCACCGCCACCGGATCCAGCAGTTCCGTCAGCGTTACCGGGACCGGCTCGGCGGAAGCCACCCCTGACCTGATGGTGGTGTCAATCGGCGTCGAGTGCCGGGCCGACTCCGTGGAGGCGGCTTACTCCCGGGCGGGCACGAGTTCCGAAGCCGTGACGTCGGCGTTCCGCCGGCACGGGATCGCGGGATCCGACATCCGCACCACCGGCCTCAACGTCCGTGCTGACCTCGTGTGGCGGGAAGGTGAGGGACAGCGCGTCACCGGATACGTTGCGGCCAGCACCCTTACCGTGAGGTTGCGCGCGCCCGGTTCCGCGTCCGCCGCGATTTCCGACGCCGTGGACGCGGGCGGAAATGACGTCCGGCTGAACGGACTGGAACTCACCTTCAACGACGATGCCGCAGTGCGGGCCCGTGCGCGGGAGGCTGCCTGGCTGGACGCCTTGCGTACCGCGCAGCAGTACGCCCGGCTTGCCTCGGCCCGCCTGGGGCGGGTGCTGTCCGTAGCGGACATCGCCCCCGTCCAGGGTCCAGTGCCAATAGCCCGGATGCAGCGGGCTGCCGCCGTCGAATCCCTTACCGTCGAAACCGGGGAGTCGGTGGTCGGCGCTGCCATCAATGTGGTGTGGGAACTTTTGCCCGGCGCGTAGCCGGCGGTAACTGTTTCCGCATTCTTGACTTAAGTTCGAACGTATATTCGAATGGAGCTCATGAGATGGGATGCCCAAGCACTGATGCCGACGCCGGCAGAAACTGATGCGGCTGGCGCCCGGCCCGCGTTGCTTCCCCTGGCAGGCTTGGTCCGGTCTGTCACAACGCCCGAGTTCGCCGGCATCACTTTCCATGAGGTCACGTCCAAGTCGGTGCTCAACAAGGTTCAGGCCGGTTCACGGATGCCTTTTGAATGGACCATCAACCCTTACCGGGGCTGCAGCCACGCCTGTGTGTACTGCTTCGCCAGGAAGACCCACACCTACCTTGATTTCGACGCCGGGTTGGACTTTGACAGCCAAGTGGTCGTGAAGGTCAACGCCGCAGAGGTCCTTCGGAAAGAGCTGGCCAAACCGTCCTGGATGCGGCAGCAGGTCGCGCTGGGCACCAACACGGACCCCTACCAGCGGGCGGAGGGCCGCTACCGGCTCATGCCCGGGATCATCACCGCCCTGGCCGATTCCGGCACTCCCCTGTCCATCCTCACCAAGGGAACACTGCTGGCCCGGGACATTCCGCTGTTGAAGAGCGCAGCCACCCAAGTGCCGGTGGGCCTTGGCATCTCCCTCGCCATGACGGACGAAGCCCTGTCCGAGGCGGTGGAGCCTGGTACGCCCGGCCCGCGGGCACGGCTGAAGCTTGTGTCCCGGCTTCGTGAAGCCGGGCTGCCCTGCGGGGTGATGGCCATGCCCATCCTGCCGTGGCTCTCGGACAGCGACGAAGCCCTGGATTCGCTGTTCGCCTCCCTCGCTGCCGCCGGTGCTACCGGGGTAACTGCCGGTGCGTTGTACTTGAAACCCGGGACCAGGGAATGGTTCATGCAATGGATCGCCGCAAACCACCCCGGCCTTGCGGGGCGCTACCGGCGCCTTTACGGGACAGGCTCCTACGCCTCGAAGGAATACCGCACGTGGCTCGCCGCAAAGGTCCGCTATTTCAAGGCCAGGCACGGCTTTTCCCATTCGTCCGGCTTCAGCCACCGGGATGTGGACGACCCCCGGGGTGAGGAAGCGCAGTACCCGGCCGGCAGCATCCCTGCCGTGGCAGGTGCGGGCACGGCGCATTCCCCGGCTTCCGCATCAGGGCCGGAGGGACAAGCAACGCTTTTCTAGGAGCGGGCTCCGCCGGCCGGTACGGTCAGGGCCGCCAGCAGGGCCCGCACGATGGGGAAATCGGCGGGAATCCAGGGAAGGCCAAGGACCTCATCGTGGTGGTCCAGTGATACCCACCGAAGTTCGTCGTGGTCCTGCAGGGGCTGCGGCTCACCCCGGGCGATCTCCGCGAACCATACCCGCATGCTGGCCCGGTCATTCAATGGCCAGCCAGTGGGGGCTTCCGCCGGAAGCTCTGCACCCAGCCGGACGCCGATTCCCAGTTCCTCGGTCAGCTCGCGGCGGAGCGCCACTTCCGCCGCCTCGTCCGGTTCCACCTTGCCACCCGGGAACTCCCAAAGGCCGGCGAGTTTCTCCGGCGCACTGCGGCGGGCCACGAGCAGCATGGAAGGTTCCTGGAGACGGTCAACAATGGCGCCGCCCACCACCTGTATCAGTCCAGTCACCGCCCCATTCTATGGTGGACAATGGAAAGACCCGGGCATTCTTTCACCGCCGCGGGAATACCTGCGTCCCGCCAGGGGTTGTCCCCGGGGTCCAGGTCCAGTTCAGCCCCACTGCCGTGGCTGCAGCCTTACCTTGTATCTCCAGCACTTGAAAAGCAGGCACATGAGCAGCGTCCTACAATCGCCCACGGCAAAAAGCACCTCCTCCCCCAATATCGCCATGGCCATCGTGGCCCTTGCCATGGGCGGGGTGGGGATCGGGGTCACCGAGTTCACCATGATGGGCCTGCTCAAGGAAGTGGAACAGGGCCTGGGCATCAGTACGCCCGAAGCCGGGCACCTCATTTCCGCCTATGCGCTGGGAGTGGTGGTTGGTGCACCGCTGCTTGCCGCCGTCGGCGCCAAGCTGCCGCGCAAGAACCTGGCGCTCGGCCTCATGCTGTTCTTTACGGTCGCCAACCTCACGTCCTTCCTGGCCCCCGACTACGGATCCATGCTGGTTTCACGGTTCGCAGCCGGGCTGCCGCACGGCGCGTTTTTTGGGGTGGCCGCGGTCATCGCCGCCTCGCTCGTGCCCCCCACCCGCCGTGGCTGGGCCATCTCCATGGTGATGGCGGGCCTGAGCATTTCCAACGTCATCGGTGTGCCGGCCGCAACCTGGGTTGGCCAGGCCTACGGCTGGCGGCTGCTGTTTATCCTTGTGGGCCTCCTGGGAGTGCTCACACTGGTGCTGATCTGGCGGTTCGTTCCCTTCCAGAAGGCCCATCCTGACGCGAGCATCCGGCGCGAGCTCGGAGCGCTGAAGCGGCTCCAGGTGTGGCTGGCCATCATGATCGGCATCGTCGGTTTTGGCGGCTTCTTTGCCACCTACACGTACATCTCGCACACCATGACGCACGTGGCCGGCCTCCCGTCCTCTCTCATTCCACTGGTGGTGGCCCTTTACGGCCTGGGCATGGTGGCCGGCAACGTGGTGGGCGGCAGGATCGCCGATAAATCCGTTATGGGCACGCTGTACACCGTCCTGCCTGCCATCGCGGTAGCCCTGGTGGTATATGCCGTGGCCGCCCAATGGCCCTGGTCGGCGCTGCTGATGGTCTTCGTGGTTGGCGCTGCCGGGTCCATGCTCGTCCCGGCGCTGCAGACCCGCCTCCTGGATGCCTCCCCGGATGCGCCGTCCCTGGCGTCCTCCCTGAACCACGCTGCCCTGAACGTGGCCAATGCCCTGGGCGCCTTCCTGGGCGGTTTGGTGATCGCGTGGGGATGGGGTTACGTGGCACCCGCCCTGGTGGGCGCCTGCCTGGCGGTCCTGGGACTGGGCGTTGCGGTAGCCAGCGGACTGCTGGAACGCAAGAAGCCGCTGTCCGCCTGATCCTCCCGCGCCCGGCGGCTGCCTCCGGCATGCACCGGCAACAGACGCTAAGCCTGCTGACATCGGGTGGGCCCTATGTTAGCTTGTGGTCATCGGGACCGTTATCCCGGTCACTATAAGGAGGAGACATGGGTTTTCTTGCTTGGATTATCCTCGGCCTTATTGTTGGGGCCATCGTCAAGGCCGTGATGCCCGGCAGGGTGGGCGGCGGTTGGGTCACCAGCCTGGTTCTGGGCGTGGTGGGCGCGATAGTGGGTGGCTGGATCGGCAGCCTGATCTTCAACAGGGGCGATCTCGCCTTCTTCGATCTCGGCACCTGGATTCTGGCCATCGTAGGCGGCCTGGTGGTCGCGGGCATCTACGGAGCCATCAACGGACGCGGCAAGACCTCACGCGTGCCCTGAGTTCCGGTCCACACCAAATTCAACCCAAACGGGGGCTCCGGACGATCCGGGGCCCCCGTTGTGTGGTGTCCGCGTGCCGCTACGCCGTCAGGCCCACCGGCAGCTGCTGCGACCGGGCACTCGCGTAAAGGCAGACGGTGGCGGCAGTGCCAAGGTTAAGGCTTTCTGCAGCGCCATAGACCGGCACCGCCACCCGGTGGTCAGCGAGGTCGAGCTCCTCCGGGGACAGCCCCTGCGCTTCATTGCCAAACAGCCAGGCGGTGGGATTTTCCAGATCGAACGCTGATGGAGTGCCCTCGCCCGTCAGCCGCCGCCGGGCATTCTCGTCCTGCAACGCATCAAGGTTGAGGGAGCCGTATCCGTCCGCCGCCAGAATGCCGATCCCACGGGCGCGGCATGCCGCCGCGACGTCGCCGGCGTCAACCGCCAAGACGACAGGGAGGTGGAACAGGGATCCCGCAGTGGAGCGGACGGCCTTGGGATTGTAGATGTCAACGCTGGAACCCGTGAGGATCACTGCGTCCGCCCCGGCGGAATCTGCCGCGCGGAGCACTGTTCCGGCGTTGCCGGGATCCCGGACCTGGCACAGGACGGCAATCAGGCGGGGACCGGCGTCGAGCACTTCCTCCAGGGTGACGTCAAGGAACCGGCAGACGGCGATGATGCCCTGGGGGTTGACGGTATCTGCCATGGCGGCCAGGACATCATCGGTGGCAAGGCGGGCGTTCGTCCCCTCGGACAGCTCCTCGAATTCCGGGAACCGGTCCAGGCAGGCAACGCTTGCAAACACTTCGGTGACCACCCCGGCGGCACCGTCGGCCAGTCGCTGCTGGTGGAGCTTCAGAGCTTCACGAACCGCTTGCGGGCCCTCAGCCAGGAACTGGCCGCGCTTTAAACGGGCCGGGCGCCCGGCAAGCTTTGCCACGTCCCTCACCCGATCAGCTCGGGGGTTGGAGAGTGGAAAATCCTGCGGGCGCCCGGTTTCGTTCATATAGGAAACTTTAGTGGCTAGCGCCACGAGTTCCTGAACTGCCCCTCCTGCGAGGGAAGGCAGGTGCTACTGCGCAGCGGCGACCTTCTTGGCGGAGGTGTCGGCAGGCAGCGAGTCCTTGGCAACCTGGACCAGCGCGGCGAAGGCGTTGGCGTCGGAAACGGCCAGTTCGGCCAGCATGCGGCGGTCAACCTCAACCTCAGCGGCCTTCAGGCCCTGGATCAGACGGTTGTAGGTGAGGCCGTTGGCGCGGGACGCAGCGTTGATACGCTGGATCCACAGGCGGCGGAAGTCGCCCTTCTTCTTCTTGCGGTCGCCGTAGCTGTACACAAACGAGTGCAGCAGCTGCTCTTTTGCCTTGCGGTACAGGCGTGAACGCTGTCCACGGTAGCCCTTTGCGCGTTCAAGGATAACCCGGCGCTTCTTGTGGGCGTTGACCGCCCTCTTCACACGTGCCACGTGCGTACTCCTTCGAAAATTCTGCTCCCAAGCATCTACTGCCGGAATTCCCGGCGGCCTGAGAAGGCTTTTTGGTAGGTGACTTACACCAGGTGGTGGTCAGTCAAAAAACTTGGAAACTAGATGCCGAGCATCTTCCGGATGACCTTGGCGTCGCCCTTGAAGACGATCTTGTCGCCGGCGAGGCGGCGGGTCAGCCTGGAGGACTTGTGCTCGAGGTAGTGGCGGCGGTTTGCCTGCTGGCGGCGCAGCTTGCCACTGCCGGTCAGCTTGAAGCGCTTCTTAGCACCACTGTGGGTTTTCATCTTCGGCATGGGAACCGATCTCCTTACGTGTCCGCAGGCTGGGCCTGCAGTTCTATCGCGCAGCTGCCCCTGGGGGCGGCGTGCTGGTTGCTGACTGCCGGAGGGCGACCTCCGGCAGCTGTGGACTAAGTGGTCTTCTTGCCGGCCGGCTTGGGCACTGCCTTGGGGGCAGGGCGTGCGGCGGGCTTCGGTGCAGCCGGCCTGGCCACCGGCTTCGGCGGAGCAGGAACTGCTGCGGGCTTGGGCGCCGCAGCTGCCGGCCTGGCAGCTTCGGGCTTCTCCGCAGCCGGCTTGGCGGCCGGTGCAGCAGCCTTGGGTGCCGGTGCAGCAGCCTTGGGTGCCGGTGCAGCAGCCTTGGCGGCCGGTGCAGCAGCCTTCGGCGCCGAAGCCTTGGGAGCTTCCTTCTTGGGAGCCTCCTGGACAACCTCCTGCTTAGGAGGCTCCTGCTCGGGAGCTTCCTGCGCGGCGGTTGCTGCAGGTTCGACGGCGGGAGCTTCCTCCTGCACGGGAGCAGGAGCTACTGCTTCCGGTTCCGTGGTGATGGCGAAGCCTTCGGGAAGAAGGTCCGCCAGTGACTGCGTCAGCGGTGCCTGATCGTCGCCGGAAACATCGATGCGGCCGCCGCCGGCTGCCTTGGCTTCGTTTTCCGCCTTGGCTTCGGCCCGCTGCGTTGCGCGGCGTGCTTCGGCTTTGGCTTCAGCTTTGTTCTTCAGCGGTCCAACCACCATGACCATGTTGCGGCCGTCGATGCGGGGGCTGGATTCCACCACACCAACTTCAGCGACGTCGTCGGCAAAACGCTGCAGGAGCCTGATGCCCATTTCCGGGCGCTGCTGTTCGCGGCCGCGGAACTGGATCATGGCCTTGACCTTGTCCCCGGCGCCGAGGAAGCGCAGTGCATGCCCGCGCTTGGTCTCGTAGTCGTGGGTGTCGATCTTCAGGCGGAAGCGGATTTCCTTCAGAACGGTATTCGTCTGGTTCTTCCGTGCTTCACGTGCCTTGACTGCGGCCTCGTACTTGTACTTGCCGAAGTCCATCAGCTTGCACACCGGAGGCTTCGCCTGAGGTGCAACTTCAACGAGATCAAGGTCGGACTCGGCGGCCAGACGCAGGGCATCCTCTATACGGACGATTCCTACCTGTTCACCTGCAGGGCCGACCAGCCGCACCTCGGGGACGCGGATACGCTCATTGATTCTTGGCTCGCTAATGTTAAAGCTCCTGTGTTGTTGTGGGATCCCGGCAAATAGAGAAGGCCCCCAATTGCCGGAGCAATCGAAGGCCTCGAAGATTGGCTGTGCCTGCCCCGCTCAAGGGACTGCACGCATGGTTCCGGCAGGTGCCGGTTCCGATGCCAACCAGTACCCGGCAACCTTGCGTTCCATGGATCCTGCGGAACTGCGGCTGACGCGGGTGGGAGAGAACTCCGCTTGCAAACTGCATGCCATCTTACAGAAAAAATTCCCGTCAACGCAGTGAAGCGCCGTTGGGAACCTGATCGTTCGTGAACAATCTCTGAAATAACGACATCCAGTCGGTCTGTGTCAAGCTTACCAGTATGAGCACCCCAGACAGCAATTCACACGTTTTCGAGCCTGAGAACGCCGGAGGCGACGTCTCCCAGCAAATCCGCGACATTTCCGAAGTGCCGGCCATTGAGGTCATCACCACTGCAGCCGTTCACCTCATGAGCGCGGCTGCGGTCAAGCTTGGCCTTGCCGCTGAAGACAACGCCGAGGAGCTGAAGGACCTGGACGAGGCCCGGAAACTGATCATCGCACTGGCCGGCCTGGTGACCGCGGCCGCCCCGGAGATCGGTTCCCAGCACGCCGGCCCGTTGCGCGACGGGCTGCGTTCACTCCAGTTGGCCTTCCGCGAGGAGTCGCTGATCCCCGACGCCCCCGGCAAGGGCCCAGGCGAGAAGTACACCGGCGCAGTGAACTGAGCCCCAAGGCAAACAGGTCAATTCACGACGGCGGGCCTTCCCTCTCGGCGGTTTCTAGGGGTCGTTGCAACACCTGCTGGTTAGGTGGTTAGTAGTAAATCACGTAAACGCTCGGCTGGGGTTTTCCAGCCGAGCGTTTTG
>NZ_JBHVZR010000026.1:0-40390 GCF_042879835.1 Pseudarthrobacter sp. NPDC058329 | reverse complement strand
AGGGCCAGGAGTGCGGGCGTGAACCACCACCACGTAGCGAAGCGACGCTCCGAACGCTGAAGATCCTTGGTGCCGTTGGATTTGGTGGAGCGGGGGCTGGCGCCCGGTGACCCGGGCGCCCTCCGTATTTTGCTCAAGTTGTACGGTCATGGGATGTTTTTCCAATCAGATTGCGTCGCCGTGGCTAAGCGCCCCGGTCGTAGGCTTCGTCCATTGCTTCCAACACCCCCTCAGGGGTGGCTTGTCCAGTTAGAAGTCCTTGGATCCCAGCTCCCAGTGCGTCGAAGACTCCGCTGTTAGGCCAGGCCAGATTTGGCTGTGAAATGATATTGGCAGGGTCTTCGAAGTATGGCTCCAGCGTCGGGAACTGGGTCGGATTCGTGCCAGCCAAAGCCGCGGTCATGGAGACATTGCCGTTGAGCTTCGCCAATGCATCCTGGTTTGCGGGTTTGGCCAGGAACTCCAGAAACTTCAATGCGGATTCCTTATTCTTTCCAGCTGCGTTTACCGCAAGGGCGTTGACTGGAGTGGCGATCATGCGGCTGTCACTGGTGCGGTCACCCGGGAAGATTGCGATCTCGAATTGGCCGTCCGCGACCTGTTTGCGGAGGGCGGCGACAGCGCCCGCAGGGGTGAACGCCGCCGTGACCTTGCCTTGAGCAACGGATGGGAACAGCTGGTCGAAGCCGGCTCCTGCCACGCCGTCCTGGTAACACCCCGCATCCTTCATTTGCACGATGCGTTCCAAGACCTTCTTCCAGTCGGACCCGGCAAACGTTGTCTCCTTCTTCTGTCTCTTGTCATCCCAATCCGCGTCCTTGGCGTACACCGTGGAAGCTGCTACCTGCATAGCGTGCATGCCTGTATTGGCTGCTGATGCGCCTGCCAGCCCGAACAGGGCCTTCCCTGCCTGGCGCGCGGCTTCGCATTGCCCCAGCACCTCGTCAAATGTTGCTGCCGGTTTCAGGTCCATCTCCTCGAGTGCGCCAATGTTGGTCAGCTGACCCAGCGGTGCCAGATCCACCGGCATGGCGAAAAGCCTGTCCTCGTCGTAATAGAGGCTCTTCGCGGGGTCGGGGACGGTGTCAGTCGCCCAGGCGTGGGCCGTGAGTTCTTCAAGGTATCCGGCATCAGCCAGTGCACCGAAGGATTGCGTGATGCCCCGCCCGGCGGTCACATAAAAGAGATCCGGCGCATTGCCCGCTTGCAGCTGTGTCCTCATGGTTTGGCCGTGCTGGTCATTTGGCGTTTCCACCAGTTTTATATTGATTTCTGGATTTTCCTTGCTGAAGGATTCCATCAAAGGCTCGTACGGATTGGCCCCACCGCCGGCGTACGCCGGGGTAGCGAGCGTCAGCTCGACAGGGCCAGCGGCAGGAGACTGCGCGGCTCCGCCGCACGCAGTGAGAGCCACGGTTGTTATGGCAACAACTGCGGCCCCGGAGAGTCGTCTGCGGTGTCCTGCCGGCCTTGTGATCTTATTCATCGTTGCGCCTTTCGTGAATTGCTTTCGAAATAGAGGTATAGATACTTGTTATCTGGAAATGTCTATTTCCGTGCCGACGCCGCCCCTAACTGCGGCGTCAATGAGCAGCCGGGCGGCGGCGAGGTCTTGGAGACCCGTCCCGAGGGAGTTGTACAAAGTGATTTCCGTGTTCGAAACCCGGCCACCTTCGAGGCCTGCCAAAACGTGGCCGATTTCCCTCCGGAAGTGGTTCTCCGTTATCGCGTTTTCCTTCAAGGGAATGAGCACGTCCCCGGATTCGGCCAGGGCGCCCTGCAAGCTATCGACAAATACGGATGAACGAACGATGCCCTCGGTGTCGATTTCGCGGTGGTCAGCCCTGGGAGGGGCTCCGACAGCGTTGATGTGGTGTCCGCTGCGGAACCATGCGCCTTTGACTATCGGCGCAGCTGAAGGGGTCAGCGTGCAGACGACGTCGCTCTCACGGACGACACTTTCGGGACCATCACAGGCCGTGGCCTGGAACCCCCTGTCCCTGGCGCTCTTGGCAAACTCCTGCCGTCGTTCGACTGATCTGCTCCACACCTTTACTGAGTCGATGTGCATCACCGTGGCGAGGGCCTGGAGGTGTGCCACGGCAAGGGCGCCGGCTCCGACGAAGCCCACCACAGCGCTGTCCCTCCTTGCCAGCGCGCTGGTTGCCGCTGCGGAAGCGGCAGCCGTCCGAAAGCGCGTCAGGGTGGGGCCGGAAATCATGGCTTCTGGCCGCCCATCGTGGGCCGACACCGCAAGGACGGTTGACCGTTGACTCGGCAGGCCCCGTTCTACATTGGACGGTATATCGGCCAGTAGCTTGACCACTGCCAGACTGTCCCGGCTTGACGCTGCGAGCATGGACATGAAGACGGAGTCTGTGCAGGAAAGCCTGGCAGCGGTGGGCGGCGGCAAAGCCACCCGCCCACACGCATGATCGATCTGGGCACGCTTTACGGCGTCTATGACGTCCGGCATGTCCAGAAGCTGAAGTACGTCGGAATTCGTGAGGATGATCATCGCAGGCGCTTTGCCAGCCGGGGGAATAGTGCCAAGGCGTTGCCGGCGGCTATGGCCGTGGCGTTTGTTGGCCCGAGTTGGTCGGCTTGTTCGAAAACCTTTTCCCGTTGCATGTGAAGCACGCTCTTCGAGCACCAGGGGATGTCGGTGCCAAAGAGGATGCGGTCGGGCCGTTCCAGCAGCTGGAGGGGGCCAAGGTTGAGCGTCGTATCGTAGTACAGGCCATCGAGTTTGGCGATTTCCCTGTCAAAGTCGGCTGGATCCGTTTCTGTGGTCCACAGCTCTCCCTGAAGCACGTACATGGCAATCCGCCACTTGATGTACGGAACCATTCCGCCGGTGTGGGGCAAAATGAATCTGATGTTGGAGTAGCGTTCAAAAGCGTTGGCTACCGCCATCTTGACGGCGAACCTCGTGGTGTCGAACGTTCCCTCGAGAAGGGCCGGCGGGAGCCCTGCAACACTTTCACGGACGAGTATCGGGTGGACGAACACTACCGCGTGGCGCTTGTTCAGCTCGTCCAGCAGGTCAACGTACTTTGGGTCGCTCAGGTAAGTGCCGTCGTTGCTGGAAAGCATGGAAACGCCGTCCAGCCCTAGCAGGTCCAGAGCCCGGACGGCCTCGCTGACGGCGGCGTCCGGGGAGAGCATGGGAATGGCTCCGAAGGCGCCGAACCTGGTCGGATGACTGGCGACCATCGACGCGAACTCGTCATTCATCGCCTGCATCAGTGCCGGTCTTTCGGCAGGTGGGAGAAATCCGAGATCAGTAGGTTGTGACAACAGTGAGGCGCTGGTCCCGATCTCCTCCATCCGGTCCAAGGCAATCTCCGGGGACCACTTCGGCAACCAATCCGGCACGACGATGTCCAGTTCCCGCTGCTTCGCCGCGATCGCTTGAAGCGATGCGTGATGATGAACATCGATGAGGAGATCGAGGGGCGTGTTCACGCGGTCCCCTCCGGCAATGGACCGTTTGTATTGACTCCATATGGCAATGGAGTTCCATAGCCCGGGTTTCTCATGTTGGCTGCCTTTCATTTGGGCACGATTGAAAAGAGCGGAGTTTGGCTCTTTGGTATACCAAGTTTGCTTGCGCGTGCCCAGCATTACAAGCGTTCAGGCGAAAATAGTTTCTGGGCATAAGGGTTTTGAATACCAACAGGGCAAGAGATTCAGCCCCTCACGGTGCCCCGCCGACGCCTATCATCAGGTCCGCCCGCCCGTGGCGCCAAGCTCCGACGGCATTTCGACGACTATCTCCTCGTGCGCAACGGCCGGAAGTCCCCTGCTACAGCAACCCCAGTGCACCTCGGAGGACGTACCGACGGTTTCCCACGCCGTCGGCTACTTCGGGGCAGGCATCAGCACCCTGGCCGACAAGTGTTCGAGTCGCAAGTGCAAGCGGCGCGTCGCAGCTCTGTGGCCCAGGCCTGTCCCTGCCGCTCCTGGTTGAGGGCGCAGACCTGATAGCGCTGGTCCCGCGCATGCTGGCTTTCAGGGCCAACGCGGCGCTGACACCCGTGGTCAGCGCACGGGCGCCGGCTGCACGAACTCTTGCCCGTGACCGCCCTCCTGGGGACTATCACTACGACGGATACCAGCCAGCAGCAAACTGCTAGTCCCTGCGAAAGCCGACAGAAACACGCTGATTTGAGAAGGGACCCGTGCCTGCTCCACCCCAACACCGAGCAGACAGGACCTCGGTGCTAACTGGAACGGCCGGTTGCCAGGCGAGGGCGGCTGCCCTTGCCTTGCAGGCGTAGGTGCTGTGGTGGTGGGCTGCGACATGGACGACAAACGGCATACCGGAAGAAGACGTTGAATGCGCTCGTTCTCGCACCTTAGGCCGGAGCCTAACTGCCCCTCAAGGGCGCAGGCGCCTAAATCCCAGCAAAGCTCCGGCGACGTACAGTTGCCGGTTCGCCCGCGGACGCAGCTGGCGGGTGAGGCGCCATTGAATGCGACCTGGGCGCTGTGGGGGTCCTGATTCTGAGCCAGGCCCTTGCGTACGCACATTCCTCATGGAGGATGCGGTTGAAGGAGTTCTACACCTCCGGCTGCCATCAGCCCTCTGGTAGGTGGCTCGCCAGTCCTTGAAGGGATGGTTCCCTGCCAAGCTCAACATGAGCAAACGCCAGCGCTGCCGCCAGGTCCGCCTTACCGTCGTAGATCGCTTGACATAAGCTCAAATGTTCGGCGCACTGAACCCCAGGATCACGGTGCCCGGTCAAGGTGAAAAGCCACTGCATCCTGCCCATTAGAGGCTTCATGGAGTCTTCCAGTAACGAGTTGCCTGCCATCGATACGATCTCCGCATGCACGGCCGTATTGGTGAGCGGTATCAGCACCTCGTCGCGATGCTTGGTTGCTTCCTCTGCCTGGTTCATGACCTGCCGCAACCGCGAGGACGGCCGACCCCTCGCCGCGGCTTGGGCGGCAAGGCGCGCCGCGAGGACTTCCAAGCTGAGCCGCACATCAAAGAGTTCATTAACATCGCGCAGGGTGATCTGCTTGACGGTGGCTCCCCGCCGGGGGAACGTGTCGATAAAACCTTCGGCTTCCAGTTGCTGAAGGGCCTCCCGGACGGGTACCCGGGAAACTTTCAAGGCCAAGGACAAATCGCGTTCCCTAAGCCGAGAGCCCGGCGGGAAGTCACCCGAGATGATTAGTTCACGAATTCGTACCCGTGTAGCCTCAGCCGAGGAAGCTGGAGATTCTATTTGGGCCGTCATTGTGCCTTCCCTAAATTCTGGTCTATAGCGCACTGTCTCAGCTAATCATCTGCACGTAGTTTAGGAGAGCCAGCTATGGTCAGGTCCTGAAGACCGATGCCACGACTTAAACAAGGTTACTTCCTCATCGCCAAGGCTCCCGGTTTTTGAGCTGACCACCACCTCAGCTAGTTCGACCTCCACGTCCCTTTGGACCACGTTGCCGCAAAGACCGCAGGCGTCAAATCTTCCGGAACCATCGATGAGCTTCCGGATTCAAACCCGCCAAGCTGGCGCCAAAATTCTTGAGGCACCCCGCTGCGTGCCTCCATCCCAAGCCACACCGAATCATCAACACCGGCGACGCCCCATTCACTCAAAACCTTTGACGCAGCCACCAACTGCCCAGGCGGACTTCATCAATTCAGATTCTTGGGACTATTTCGACTGTTCTCAAGCTTCCCGCCCGGTTTCCGCCCAATCTGACTGTCAGGGTGGGATCTGACAACATCATGATTCACTGTCCATAAAACAGAGTGCCGCACTACCCTGACACCAGCCCACCACATCGATGGCTGCCGTATCGAGTGAATGAGGGCAAAAGAACTTAAGGCGCAGAGCGATTCGAAGAATTGGCAGCCGGCATAAACGGCGCCCTGGGGCCTGGACGCCGCGTGCCAGAACAACCTTTCGCTGGCGGTTCTACGGCTAGGCGACCGCAGATAGCCCTTGACCGGTGCAAGGTGAAGCGGGCCTTGCTCCCCCAGCGCGTAGACGATGGCTACCTGACGGAAGGCCGGTTATCGGTTTTAGACAATGGCCGAAGAAGGGGTACTTTCGCGCCTTTCGTCAGGGTTTCAGGTCTCAGTGAGAGCGTTGTTGCGCTGAGCAAGGGTCCGGAGGATTCCTGTGTGGTCAAGGGCGCCGTCGCCCCGCGCGACCATTTCCCCGAAAAGATTCTGGATTACCGTGCTCAGGGGTAGCTCCAGGTGTGCTGCTTGGGCTGCCCCAAGCACGAAGTTGAGGTCCTTCAGCTGGTTTTGGGCGCTGCCGCCTCCTGTGAAGTCGCCGTCGATCCATCTGTGCCCTTTTTGGCGCAGCACCTCGGAGTCGGCCAGCCCACCCCGAAGCAGTTCAAGCATCACCGATGGATCCAGTCCCCCGCCGCGTGCGAGTAGCATGGCTTCGGAAACTGCTGTGACCGTGCCGGCGACCACGATCTGGTTGCAGGCCTTGGCCAGCGCGCCCGAACCTCCTAGACCCATGTGTCTGATGGTTGTGCCCATGAGTTGGAACGCCGGGGTCGCTGAGCGAAGTGCGTCTTCGTCTCCGCCCACCATGATGCTCAGGGTGCCGTTTTCGGCGCCCACGATGCCGCCACTGACGGGTGCGTCCAGGACTCTGAGGCCGTGGTCGCGAAGCATCTGTTCGCCAAAGGCCGCCACTGCTCCCGGCGAGACGGTTCCGTGCACGACGAGTATCGGCCGGGCAGTGCCCCGGGCTGTCCATCCGGCTATCAGGCCCTCGTCTCCCGGAAGCAACGATTCGACGTGGCTTAGGTCCGGCAATACGGTGAGAACGATGTCGGCGGCCGCCTCAAAAGGTGAGGTCGCAGCGCGGGCGCCCAGGCCCACCAGGGCTTTGGCCTTTGAAGCAGTCCGGTTCCAGACTGTCAGTCCGCCGTAGCCCTTCAGCAGCCGGCGCGCCATGGGTTCCCCCATCGGCCCTAATCCCATCAGGGCAAGCGCTGGGTGGTCATGTTCAGGCATGGGGGATCCTTTAGCAATTTGGGGCGTGCAGGTTCGTATTGGATAGCGAACTGAGGGCAGGCGTTACCGGTCGGTCAGGAGATCAGCCGGCCACAGGATGAGCTGCGGGAAGATGGCCAGCATGACGATGGCAACCACCATGACCACGTAGAGCGGCACCGCGGCCTTCACGATCTTCTCCATCGGCAGCCCGCTGACATAGGACGCCGCGAACAGGCAGACGCCGACGGGCGGCGTGACCAGGCCAACGGCAAGGGCAGCAACGAGGAAGACGACGAAGTGGATGGGATCCACACCGGCGGACACGGCCGCGGGCATGAGCACCGGTGTGCAAAGCAGGATGGCTGCGACTTTGTCCATCACGGTTCCGATGACGATCAGGATCAGACCGATCAGCAGCATGACGATGGTGGGGTTAGTGCTGACGCTCAGCAGCCAGCTGCTGACCTTTGCTGGCAGCCCGTCAATAGTGAAGATGTAAGAGGCAACGCCGGCGATCATGGCGATGAGCAGAATGGTGCCGGTGGTGAGGCCGGCGTCCACGATCATCTTGGGCATCTGGCGCCACTTCATGTCCCGGTAGACGTAGACGCCGACCAACAGACTGTAGAAGACGGCGACGGCGGCCGCCTCCGTGGGCGTGACGAGCCCGCTGAACATGCCTACCAGGATAATCACCGGGCCCCCCATGGCCGGGATTCCCTCGAGGACGATCCTCAGGCCCTTCTTGAAAGGCGTCCTTGAGACCTCGCCGTAACCATGGCGTGCCGACAGGAAGAAATTCACAAGCATCAGGACGATGATCAGGACAATGGACGGTCCAAATCCTCCCGCGAGTGCCGCGCCTACCGAGACGTTTGCGGTCGAGGCGGCGATGATCATGAGGATGCTCGGCGGTATCAATGAGGACAGGGTAGCGGTGACCATGGTCATAGCTGCCGCATAGGGCCGCGGGTACTTATGGTCAGTCATGGCCTTGATCTCGATCTTGCCAAGGCTGACAATGTCGGCAACCGAGGAACCGGAGATGCCGCCGAAGATCGCGCTCGATGCGATGTTCACTTGGCCAAGGCCGCCACGGAAGCGGCCGAAGATGACTTCGGCGCCACGGAAGATGCGGTCCGAAATACCCCCTCCGGACATGAGGTTTCCGGCCAGGACGAACAAGGGGACAGCAACCAGCAGGAAGCTGTTCATGGAGCTCATCATGGACTGCGGCAGCAGGTCGAGGGGGATATCGAAGATCAGCAGCGTGGCGATGACGCCAATCCCGAGTGAGATTGAGAGCGGAACCCCCAGCAGCAGAAGCAGGAGGAAAATGCCCAGCAGGGTCAGGCTCATGCGATCATCTCTCCTTCGAGGATCCTCTTACGCATATACGGGGAGAAGTAGACGGTCGTGATATGGGCGACGATGGCGAGTGCCGCGCTGATCACAAGGGGCAGGGTTACCAGGAACATCTTGAGTCCCAGGGCAGGACTGGACTCTCCGGCGGCGTACTGCTGCAGCATCAGTTCCACCGTCTTGTAGAGCAGGACACTGAAGAACACGGTCCCGCAAATGGCGTAGAGATGCATGCTGACTTGCTTAAGCCAGGCCGGTCCCCACGCCACCGTGAAGTTCACCCGCGGGTGCACGGCGGCCCGGAAGCCTGCGGCCATCCCCAAGAATGTGGTGTCCATGAACAGGAAACGCGTCAGTTCCTCGGTCCACGGCAGCGAGGCTCTCATCTGCCGGCTGATCATCTGGGCAGCAAGGCTGAGCAGCATCGCACAGATTCCGATGAAGAGGAGAGCATCCACGGCCTTCCAAATCAGACCCTGAGGTTCCGAGACTTCGCTTACCGGAAGCACCTTGATGCTGTCTTCGGCCGCCTGATGTTCGCCCCCCCGGGTTGGCGTGGTTCCCTCGTCATGCACTGAACCGGTCACCTTATCGTCCAAGGAACGCAAGGCTTGACTGGACGAATTCCTTGCCCACGTTGCCCTCAAGCTCGGGGTAGACCTTCTGCGCTGCCGCCTGGAACTTTTCCCTGGCTTCGGGCGTCAGCTCGTTGATCTGCACGCCTTCGCCCTTGAGCTTGTCGAGGGTTTTGGTGGCCTCGTCGTTGTCGTACTTTGCCTTGAAGTCAGCGGTTTCGTCTGCAGCTTCCTGCAGGACCTTCCGGGTGTCCTCATCGAAGGAGTCCCACTTCTTCTTGCTGAACCCCAGGACGAGGCCGTCGGAGATGTGGCCCGTCAGGGAGAGGTAGTCCTGGACTTCGAAGAACTTATTGTTGACTGGAACTTCCAGGGGGTTTTCCTGGCCGTCAATAGTGCCCAGCTGCAGGGCGGTGTAAACCTCTTTGAAGTCCATCGGCGTCGGGTTGGCGCCCACTGAGCCAAAGAACTTAACCCAGAGGTCATTCTGCGGTACGCGGAGCTTCAGGTCCTTGAAGTCCTCGGGCTGGGTGATGGGACGCACTGAGTTGGTGGTGTGCCGCGGAGTACGGGTCAGCATGGACACGCCCTTGATGCCCAGCTTGTCCAGTGAGCCCAGCAGTTCCTTGCCCGGCTCGCCCTCAAAGTACTTGGTCACCTCCTCCGAATCCTTGAACAGGTAGGGAAGGCTGACGGCATTCATCTTCGGCTCGAAGGACGCATACACCGAGGTGGACATGATGGTCGAGTCCAACGTGCCGTTTCCAAGCAGGTTGACCGCGGCATTCTGGTCCCCGCCGAACAGGGTGCCGTCGGGGAACGTCTCAACCTTGACCTTGCCGTCGCTCAGCTCGGCAACCTTCTCGGCGAAGTGCTTTGCCGACACACCCATGGAAGAGGCTGCGGGGTCGCCGATGCCGAGGCGGACGGTGGTGCTGGACCCGCCGGCGGCGCCGCCCCCGCCGCAACCGGTGAGGACAGTAGTAACAGTGAGTGCAACGGCCACAACTGCGGTGGCCATGATGCGCTTTGGCATCTGATTCTCCTTTGAATACTTGCTGGTTCCTGGCCTACACGGACAGGGGTACTGATGCTTTGATGGGGGTGACTGGGGCGTCCTGGGCTGTGCGGACAGGGTCGAGAAGGGCGTCCAAGTACACGCCTACAGAACAGAGTGGAAGATCGCGGTACTAGTGGAACCGGTACACTTTTTTACCACAAGCCCGGCGCTGCTGTAAACCGTTAGGGAGTGAGCCTGCTTGTTACTTCGAGAACTGCAGCCGGGCAACGCTGGACCGTTCGACCAGTTCGGCGGCTACGCGTATGACGTTGGGTTTTCCCGACGTCTTGCCCTGCGTGTTGGACAAAGCGAGCTGCACTGAGTGCCGGGCGAGCAGATCTATGGGTTGCCTGACGATTGTCAGGGGTGGGGTCATGAGTTCGGTCCAGGGTGAATCTTCGAAGACGATGACGGACAGCGTCCTTGGGATGTCGATTCCGGCGTGGGAGAGGCGCCGCAGGACTTCGGTTACCTGGGCGGTGTTTGCTACTACCAAAGCGGTGGGTGGCTCCACGATGCTGAGCAGTGCCGATGCGGCATCTCCTCCCGCCGGCCCGCGGAACGCGGCGTGCCGGATGAGGAGCTCATCCTGCACCAGGCCGGCTGCTTCCAGGGCTTGCCGATAGCCGGCGATCCGGTCCCTTCCGGTGGTGGAGGAAGCTGGCCCGGAGATGATCCCGATGCGGCGGTGGCCGTGGGCTGCGAGGAGCGCCGTTGCGGACCGGGCGGATTCGAAGTTGTCGATGCTGACCACGTCAACCTCGGGGAGCGACGGGATTGAGCGGTCGACAAAAACCACGTCAGTTCCCAGATCCTGGAGCTGCTTCCAGATGGCAAGGTTGTTGCCGGTCGGGGTCGCGATAATCCCACTGACCCTGCGTTCGATCAGCGTCGCCAGACGCTCTGACTCCAGCTGGTCATCCTCCTGCGTGGTCATCAGCAGCACTTGGATTCCGCGGGCGTGCGCTTCCTGCACCACCTGGTCGGCAAGGCGGGCAAAGAAAGGGTTGGAGACATCAGCGAGCAGCAGCCCCAAGGTAGTCGGCGGACCGTACTTGAGCTCCCTGGCTGCTGTGCGGGGGTGATAGCCCAGGTTCTTCATGACGTCGTTGACCCTACTGCGGGTAGCCGCGGCGACGGGACCCGACCCCGGATTGAGCACTCGGGAGACGACTGCCACGGACACCCCGGCCGCCTGGGCAACATCGCGGATGGTCGGTTGTTTCTGCACGCCTGCTCCTTGGCCTGGCACTTCCTGGACATTTGAGAACCTTGTTCAGCCTAGGGCTTGACCTTGGGCCTATCCCTGTGAAATAAAAGTGTACCGGTTCCACTTATTTTACCTTAGTTTCGGTCCCGCTTGTTCTGCAGCCTCATTGCCGTGGCGGCGAGCCGCAAGGTGAAAAGCAGAGCCCCAAAGCTGCGGTTAATCCCAGACCAGCCCGCATCGCTTCCGGAACAGCGCCGTATCCCTTGAAAGGCAACCCATGAATCTGCACCATCTCCTGACCCAGCGCGAGGCCGACGGAAAGCCCATCCGGGTCGGCCTGATCGGCGCCGGACGCTACGGGACGATGTACCTGGCCCAGGCAAACAACATTCCGGGCATCCACGTCGTCGCCATCGCAGACATCAACGTCACACGCGCTGAAGGTGCTTTCGACCTCGTTGGCTGGCCCAAAGACCAGATCGCCCCCGACATAGCAACCGCTCTGAGGGACCGCTCAACCACGATCGTGGCCAACGCTGACGAGCTTTTCGACGTCGACATCGACATCATCGTGGAAGCCACCGGCAACCCCATCGTTGGCGTCAAGCACGCGCTGCGCGCCATCGAAACAAAAAAGCACATCATCATGGTCACGGTTGAAGCCGACGCCTTGGCAGGGCCCGCCCTGGCCAAACGGGCAGAAGCAGCCGGCGTTGTCTACTCAATGGCATACGGCGACCAGCCGGCCCTCATCATGGAACTCGTCGACTGGGCCCGCACCAGCGGATTCGACGTCGTCTGCGCCGGCAAGGGCGCCAAATTCCTCGAGCACTACCACGAGATGAACCCCGACAACGTCTGGGAAAACTGGGAATTCTCCAAGGAACTCACCGACTCCGGACAGCTGAACCCCAACATGCACACCTCCTTTCGCGACGGCACCAAAGCCGCCATCGAAATGGCCGCCGTCGCCAACGGGGCAGGACTCGTCCCCTCGGACACCGGACTGACGTTCACGCCGGGAGACGTTGAGGAAATCGCCTCAATCTGCCGCCCCGCCGACGTCGGAGGAGCCCTCGCACACGAAGGGACCGTTGACGTCATGTCCAGTGTTAAGCGCGACGGCACGTGGATCCCCCATAACACCCAGGAAGGCGTCTTCGTCGTCGTGAAAGCCACGAACGAGTACGTCTCCGGCTGCTTCAACGAATACCCGTGGCATCCTGACCCCACGGGACAGTACGCCGCGCTCTACCGCCCCTACCACTACGTCGGCCTGGAACTGAACGTATCCATCGCCAACGCCGTCCTCCGCGGAGTCCCTACGGGTTCGCCCATCGGGTTCTTCGGGGACGTTGTCGCCACCGCCAAGAAAGACCTCAAAGCCGGTGAATTCCTTGACGGCGAAGGCGGATACACCGTATGGGGCCAGCTCGTTTCGGCGAAGCACTCCGTCACGACCGGTGCCCTGCCGGTTGCGCTGGCCCACCACGTGGAACTGCGCAGTGATGTGGCCAAGGGCGGGATCGTCCGCTGGGAAGACGTCATCATGGACGACTCGCTCGCCCAGGCACTCGAACTGCGGCGCGAAACCGAGGCCCTTGCGTCCACTGAAAGCCCGGCATCTGGAAACCTCGCCGCTCTCAGCTAATCCTGAAGAACACCCTGCGGATGTCCGGTGGGGACCGGCCGACTTCAGCCGTCGGTCCCCGCCGCGTCCTCAAGGACCTTCCCACACCCCCTCAGGGGCACTGTTATAGCAAGGAAAACCTCACCATGACCATCGTTGTTACCGCTGCTTTCAGCCCGAAGGAAGGCGTCTTCGACCAGGTCGTCGCTGCCCTCTCCCCCGCAATCAGCGAAGTGCACCAGGAACCCGGCTGCCTGCTCTACGCAATACACGAAGCCCCAAACAACCAGATCCTCATGATCGAAAAATGGGAATCCGCTGAGCTACTCGACGCCCACGGCGAAGGTGAACCGGTCAAACGCCTGAACGCATCCCTCGAAGGACTGCTGGAAAAACCCGTCGTCGTGACCAGGCTGGCGCCGATCCCCGCAGGAACAGCACAACAGGGAGCGCTGTAGTGCATAGCCCGCTTGTCATCATGGGCGTGTCGGGCTCGGGCAAGACAGAGGTCGGCGCTGCCCTGGCAGCCCGGCTGGGAGCAATCTTCAAGGACGCTGATGACCTGCACCCCTTGCCGAACGTCGAGAAAATGACAGCCGGCGTACCGCTTACCGATGAAGACAGATGGCCCTGGCTTCGCCTGGTCGGCGCAGAACTCGCGGCCGAACACCCCCATGGGGTCGTGGTTGCGTGTTCGGCCCTCAAACGCACCTACCGTGACGCTATCCGCGCGGCCGCTCCTTCTACCAGATTCATCCTCTTAAGGGTCGACCCTTCGGTACTGAAGGAGCGGTTGGTCCAACGTCCCGGACACTTCATGCCTGTATCCCTTCTCACCTCACAGCTGGAGACACTCGAGGCCCTGGAAACAGCCGAAGCTGGAATGACCGTGATATCCGAAGGCGGCATTGAAGCAGTAACCGATCAGATTCTGGCGAATCTGCGCGAAGGACATCTCGCAATACCGGCCGGTAACAATCAGAACGAAAGATGAACGTCTAATTCAACGCCCCCGGCGCCTTGGAACGTCCACTCAAGCACACCCCAACCTGACGTCAAAACCTCCTGGCCGGGAAGGACGTGGCTTGTGCGCGGAGCTCCCACGTGTCCTTCGATGCCCTATCCAGCCACAAACTGTGAGTATCGGCCCACCGCCCCAAGCGGACTTCATCAAGTCCGGATTCTTTGGACTTAAATCGACTGTTCTCGAGCTTCCCACCCCGATTTTCGCTCCCGACTGTCAGAGTGGGATCTGGGAACATCACCAGCCACTGTCAATAAAACGGTATTTGGCACTACCCTGACGCCAGCACGGCCGACAACGCCCACTTGCTGCCCCTTGTTTCATTGACCGGTTTGAATTGCCGGTGACACGCCTAGCGAACTGCAACGATCGGGGTGTACCTTTTGGCCACGGAACCCCGGCCTACCGCTCTTGGCCGGGGTTCCGCTACTCAGATCATCCGGGAACCGTAGGGCGGTTGGCTGCCCTTAACCCCAATACAGGGGTTGTAGCCTTTGCACCAGTGGTGGTTGTAGTTGAAGCGAACAGTCATTAGATCCTTTGCGCTGAATTAGGGTCTTAGCGTGCGTGGGGTGCGCGGCGGCGTTGTATTGCAGCGAGGATAACGGCCGGAATAAGTGTGAGCGCGACGATGATCGCGCCGACAGCGGCCGGGCCTTGTGTGCCCAGCGGGGTAGTCAGGGCAGCGCCTGCCACCGCTGTGCCGACGGCGGTACCGGCGTTGAATGCGGAGACGGCCAGCGCGGATCCAAGCGTGGCGCCCTCTCCGGAGAAGCGGACGGCGAGGTGGATCAGTACGCCGGAGGCGCTGAGACCGAACAGGCCGAGGATCACAACCAGGGCAGTCATCACCCACGGAAGGCCCGTCGTTATGCCGATGGCAACGAGAACGACGGTGGTCACCGCCGGTGTGACAATGGTGACGAGACTCGGATACGCGTCCCCGAACCGTCCGGCGAGGATTGTTCCGATGAACGAACCGATGCCGAAGGCGGTTAGAACCAACGGAACGAGGGTGGCAGGAACCGCGGCCTGATCGATGAGGATCGGTGCGATGTAGGAGTACGCCGCGAGCACACCTCCGGTCGTAGTTGCGCAGGCCAGCAGCGCCAGCCACAACCGCCCCGAACGCAGGCCGGCGAACTGTATCCGCATCGGTGTCGCTTGCTGGTTCGAGCTGTCGGCCGGAACAAGTCTGGCGACAAGGAGGGCCGCTATCGTTGCTGCAGCGGCCAGGAACCAAAACGTCCCTCGCCACCCGGCGATTTGGGCGATGAAGGCCCCGACAGGTACGCCTAAAACGGTTGCAAGCGCGCCGCCAGCGCTCACAATTCCCATCGCACGGGCGCCTGCGGCCGGGCTGACGGAGCGAGTCGCGACCACTGCTGAGACCGCCCAGAAGGCTCCCGTAGCAACGGCTGTGATGAAACGGGCGCCGAGCAGCACGGTGAATTCCGTTGCCAGGGCGACAATCACGTGGCCTGCGACGAAGACGATGAGCGCCAACACGAGGGTGAGCCGTTTCGAGATCCTCATGGTCAGCAGGGCCATCATAGGCGCGCCAACAACCATGCCGGCCGCGAACACTGCGATCAGGTTGCCCGCCTGGGCGAGCGGGATCTGCAGATCCCCTGCGACCTCAGGCAGGATTCCGGCAATGACGAACTCAGTCGTCAGCATCAGGAACGTGCCCAGTGCCAGGACATACACAACCAGCGGAAGTCGGGTCTTTCCTGGTGTGTTTGAACTGTTCACCGCAACCGGTGCGGTCTCCATGTTCTGCTTGCTTGTCAAAGTATTTCTCCTGGAAGTTTTGGTGGGTGGACCGAATCGGCATACCAGCCCTCACGCGGGCGAGAGCGTGTTTATTGGGAGGGACCCGCCCTGCGGTGTGTCTGAAGATGCCCTTAACGTGGACGCGCAGGTGTCAGGCGTTTGTCGCAGGAGCTCTTTACATCGTGAGGCGTTCCTGGTGGATGCGCCGTTGCGAGACGCCGAGGTGCCGCAGGAGACTTTGGGTGGCAAGCACTGCCGGGTTAGGGCCCACGATGAAGAACGCACCCTTTGCGATGGTTTCGGGGGTAAGGAGGCCGGTGAGGTGCTCGCGGCGGAAGCGGCCGACCTGGATGGTCACGTGCGTTTTTCCATCGGACGCTGAGCGGTATTGTTCGAGCAGGTCGCGGTAGTAGGCGTGGTCCGTCTCGCGCACGGCCCACAGCACGCGAAGTGGCCGGGTGGTGTGGTGCGCGGCGGCCAGGGACAGCAGTGGCGCGATCCCCGCGCCCATGCCCAAGAGCACGAGCGGGGCGTCGGCGTCGTGCCGTTGCACGGTCGACTCGAAACGCCCAAATGGTCCTTCCAGGCGGGCGCGGGTACCTACAGGGACGCCGGCGAGCCGGCGGGTATAGTTGCCGTGCTGCCGAATTGTGAAGGTGACCGTCTCCTGATTTGCGTCAGTGACGGAGAAGGGATGCCATTCCCGGCCGATGGCGGGCGAGCCTTCGAAACGGAGGAAGAAGAAGTCGCCCGGGCGGAGCCGGTTTTCGGGCTGATCAAGCCGGATCGAGATGCGGCGGCTCGACTCGCCGAGCGGGGTGTTCGCAGTCACGGCACCGGTTGCGTACCCGTCAGGTGCGACCCACTTCTTCCAGGCGTAGGTCGCGAGGACGGCGAGGGTATAGAGGTCGAAGAGCATCATGAACCAGAAGTACTGGTTCACACGCACGAGAAGGTGGGCATGGAGCCAGATCATCGCGATGATGACGAGGTTCAGCCGGTGCACCCACACCGAGACCTGGTGACGGAATACCTTTTCGAGCCAGCGTTTTACGGTGTGCAGTAGCCGTACGCGGTCAACGAGCCAACCGCTGAGGAAGAACACCGAATAACACAGCACGGCGAGGGCCGCATAGAAACCCCAGTCACCGAGCAGGACCGCGAGCTGTTCACCTGAGTAGGAGTTGTCGCGGTGCACGAACGCTAGAACGATCGCGAGGACCCCGAGCATGCCATGCAGCCCGTAAATCACGGGCAGACCCACCACACGTTCCAGCCATACAGGACGGACGCTCAGCAGAACCGAAAGCAGCCACCACGCATAGGCAACCAAACCCAGCGTGACGAAGAACTTTAGCTGTTCCGGCTCGCGGGCCAGGACCCAGTAGACGATCACGAGCGGCAGCGGAAACAGGACCGTGACGGACCAAAACACTAATCGCCGAAGTTGCGTCACGTGATCTCTCCTCGCTGACCGGTTGATGCCGCACTCGGTGACTTGCCGATCGCTGAATTGCCCGCCACAGTAGACAAGGCCGAGCGGGGGGACGGGCCAGCGTCGCGGATGTGCTGCAAATTCACAAAGGCGAGCACCAAAAGTGCGGCGGTGATGAGCGTGAATAGGATGATGAGCTTGGTGCGGGCCTTCATCTACTTTTCGTTATTCAGCGACTAGGGTTTTGAGCCAGGCATCTACTTCGGTTGGCGCGCTGTCCATGTCGGTGTGGGTAATCGTCAGGGCGTTTGTGTTGACTGTGGCGCCTGGCAATAACTCGGTGATGACCTCGACGGTTCCCGAGAGCCGGCTGCCACCGTGGGTGTTGAATGGAATTACCGTTTTACCGGTGAGGTCGTTCTCTGCGAAGAAGGTGTGCATCGGCATCGGCAGGTCGTACCACCAGATGGGATATCCGACGAAAACGGTGTCGTACTCGCCGAGGTTAGGGATCTGCGATGCGAGCGGCGGCCTGGCGCCGGAATCTTGCCAGTCCTTCGCGAGGTCCTCGAGAACGCTGTGGGTAAGCGGCAGTTCTTCCGCCGTCTCGATCCGGAACGTGTTCGCGCCAATGCCCGCGGCAATAAGCTGTGCGACGTACTGCGTGTTGCCCAGAACCTCGCCATTGACCACATGCGTGCTGTTTTCCTCGGCCGGGGTCATGTTCTCCGGGTTGTCCGTCTCCGGGACCGAGAAGAACACCACCAGCGTCCGATTGCTATCGAGGTTGATCAGGGCATCGGCCCCTGTAGAGCTTGCGTGGTTGGTGCCTGTGCCGGGCGATGCCGCAGGGCCGCTGCATGCTGCCAATACGGCTGCAGCCCCGGAAGCTGCTGCTAAAGCCAGAAAGGTCCGGCGTGCGGGTTGTCTGTTCATGTCGGTGGTGCTCCTTTTTACGTGTGCGTGAATCGTGCGCGGGCCGGTGAAGGCCTTCCCAGCGGGCCGGATCGCTTGACCAAAGGGCGAACGGCAGAGTGCGGGGGCCGGGAGCGGTACCGACACCAGCGCGTACTTAAACGCACTGATGTCGGTACCACCTCCACGCCTGTGCCCAAAGGATGATGTCGTTCCAGGGACCGCCGCCAAGATGTTCCCGTCCAGTCGCAGCGGCCGGGCCGGGCGGACGGGATACAACAGCGAGGACAGGACGTGTTTTCACGCCTCTAACGGGCTGCCTGGGAGGAAACGGTTTGGCAACCTTTCCGGTCTTCTTCTGTTCCGTTCGCCGTGGCTTTACGGCAGGGGTGAATTGCCGTGCCCGCCGATTGAGCTCGTCCCCAGCTTGGCTCCGGCGTCGATGATTGCCAGCATCGGCTCGCTGAGTCGTGCGCCCTGCACTCGGATTTGAGCGAAACCGTTCTCAATTTCTTGGATGTCGGCAGCGGTCAACCGGACCTGAAGCGCGTCCATGTTCTGCTCCATGTGGTCCTGCGTGGTCGGCCCTGGGATGGGCACGATAAACGGCTTACGGGCGAGCAGCCAGGCAAGCGCGATCTGGCCGGGAGCTGCTTGATGGCGGGCGCCGACCCGCTGCAGCAGTTCGACGACGGGCCAGTTTGCCCGGCGTGCCTCGGGGGTGAAGCGGGGCAGTCCAGCCCTTAGGTCTGCGGTGCCATGGACCATCATCGGGGTGACGGTGCCGGTGAGGTAACCCATTCCGAGCGGACTCCAGGGCACGAAACCTATGCCCAGTTCTTCGCAGGCCGGGAGAGCTTCGAGCTCCGGATCGCGTGTCCAGACGGAGTATTCGTTCTGCACGGCGGTGACCGGCTGTACTTTATGCGCACGGCGGATGGTCGCACCGCCCGCTGCAGACAGACCGAAGTGGCGGATCTTGCCCTCGCGGATCAAATCCTGCACCGCTCCGGCCACCTCCTCGATGGGCACCGTGGGATCGACCCGGTGCTGATACTGAAGATCGATGTAGTCAGTTTTCAGCCGGCGGAGCTGTTCTTCGGTGACCCGTCTGATGTTCTCCGGGCGGCTGTTAAGTCCCTGAACATCGCCCTTCTTCGTGATGTCGAATCCGAACTTGGTGGCAATGACCACCTCATCGCGCACCGGTTTCAACGCTTTGCCGACTATCTCCTCGCCCAGGAACGGCCCGTAGACTTCGGCGACATCGAAGAACGTGACGCCCCGGTCATAGGCTGCACGGATGATCCGGATTGCCTCCTCAAAGTCCGTCGGTGGGCCATACATCCCCGCGAAGTTCTGGCAGCCCATCCCCAGGGCGGAGACTTCCAGTGAGCCGAGCACGCGTCGATCCGTGCGCGACGGCCGCGTGCCCGTCCCGAAATTTCTTGTGCCCGTCTGTGCCTGGGCAGGAAGAGGCAGCAAAGATGCTGCGGCTACTCCAAGGCCTGCGCCCAGCAGGCTACGACGATTCATTGTCATTTGTTGATGTTTCCTTTCGGCAGAGCGTTGTTGTTGTGGCTTCGGATTCAGCCCTGTTCGGTGGGCATGATCCAGAGTTCACCGATCGCGGTGTGCCAGGGGCGGGTAACCATGTAGGAGACCCCGTCGGCGATGTCCTGGGGATCCAGGACACGGAACCCGCCGAAATTCGCCTCGATGTCGGCGCGTACTTCGTCGCTGTTGTGGGAGTCGAGTTCGGTGGCGACCTTGCCCGGTTCGAGGACACCCACGCGGACGTGGGCCTTGGCCAGTTCCTGGCGGAGGGCTTCACTGAACCCGTTGACCCCGAATTTGGTCATGTTGTACACGCCCATGCTGGGGAAAGCCGTGCGCCCTGCAATGGAGGAAATGTTGACGATGTCGGCCACCTGACGGAGGTCCTCGCCCGCTGCTTTCTGCAGATAGGGCAGGGCCGCCTTCGTCATGTACAGCAGCCCTTGCTGGTTGATGGCGATCATCCGTTCGAAGTCATCGACGCCGGCCTCGGCGAAAGGCCCGAGAATCATCAGCCCGGCGTTGTTCACCAGGATGTCCAGCCGGCCAAATGCCTCGATGATCTTCGTGACAGCGGCTTCTGCCTTGGCGCGGTTGGAAATGTCCGTCGGTACCGCCAGCGCTGTTCCGTCGGCTTTCTCAATCTCGGCAACGAGTTCATCGAGGCGGTCCCGACGGCGGGCTATAAGGGCTACCGCGGCGCCCCGGGCAGCGAGTTCAAGGGCAGTGGCGTGGCCGATGCCGCTGCTGGCACCGGTAATGATCGCGACGGTTCCGGTGAGTCGGGAAGTCATGGCAGTGTCCTTTCATACATAGGCCAATACGGCCCTGGCACTGATTCAGAAGAATTCAGCAGGGGTTGGTGCGGAAGTCGGACAGGAGGAAGCGCTGTTGAGCGGCCGCGGTTGTTCTCGCCATCTGGTCGGAAAGATCGTGCTGTCCAGTCCGGGCCAAGGGTGGCGTTAGCCTCTGTCGTTGTCGCCTTTGTGAAGTTCTAGGCCGCGCTCGGGTGACCCGCTCCTGAGCAAGCGGGGGCACCCGAACGGACGTCGTTTACTGGTCGTCGTGGGCGAGGGATGAGGACAGTTCGCGGTAGGCGTTGGCCTGCTCAAGGAGCAGGTGTGCTTTGTCTTCTGCGGTTTGGACGGCGTCAGCGCCGGCGAGGAAGCGCAGTGGCGGCTGGTCCTGCGCTGCGATGGTGATGAGGGAGGCTGCGAGTTTGGCCGGGTCGCCGCCCTGCTTGCCGTTCATTCCCTTCCAGGCCTCGATGGTGCCCTGGGTACGCTGGTCGTAGTCATCAATGGAGAGCTCGGGCCAGATGGTCGAGGCGCCTTCGACGAGCAGTTCGGTGCGGAAGAAGCCGGGGTTCACGATAGTGGTGTGAATGCCGTAGGGCTCCACGTCATAGCGAAGGGATTCCATCCAACCCTCGGTCGCGAACTTGGAGGCGCAGTATGCGGCGACGAACTCCTGGCCGGTCAGCCCGGCGGAGGAGCTGAAGGTGATGATGTGGCCGCTGCGCTGGGCGCGCATGACCGGAAGCACAGCCCGGGTGACGTTCAGGGGACCGAAGAAGTTCGTTTCCATCTGTTGGCGGAACTGGTCCGGGCTGATGACTTCGAAGAAACCGGCGTAGAAGTTCCCGGCGTTGTTGACGAGCTTGTCGATGCGGCCGAACCGTTCCACCGCCGCTTCGACCGCCGTCCTGGCCGCGGTTTCGTTGGTGATGTCGAGGGACACGGCGAGCAGGTTCTCGTGCTCGCCAAGGGCTTCTGTGACGCGGTTTGCGTCGCGGGCCGTGCCGACGACGGCGTGGCCGGCGTTGAGGGCGGCGCGTGCGATATCGATGCCCATTCCGCGGGCGGCGCCGGTGATGAACCAAACTTCCTGAGCAGTCATGGTGTTTCCTTTTCGTGTAGGTGACTGTCTTCAGTCAATATCGCCTGCAACGGGCTAGGGAGTCCCTGCTGATCGGGTTAATGCCAGTGACCCCCTAACGCCGGCTTTTGGGCGTAGCTTCGAAGGATGGACACCGTCAACGAGATCCGTGAATTCCTGATGACCCGGCGGGCCAGGATCACGCCCGAACAGGCGGGCCTACCCGTTTTCGGTTACCGCCAACGCCGTGTCAATGGCCTGCGCCGTGAAGAAGTTGCGCTGCTGGCCGGGATGAGCACCGAGTACTACATCCGCCTCGAGCGGGGGAACGCCAAAGGGGTTTCGGAATCGGTTCTGGAGGGTATCAGCCAGGCGTTGAAGCTTGATGAAGCCGAACGGGTCCATCTCTACAACCTCGTGCGTGCCGCTAACGAAGGAACACACACGGCACGTCGGCGCAGCCCAGCCCGGGCACAGCAGGTACGACCCGGCGTGCAAAGGATGATCGATATGATGACCGCTCTTCCCACCATGGTGCAGAACGAGCGCCTGGATCTCGTCGCCGCGAACCAGCTCGGGAGGGCGTTTTACTCAGAGATGTACATCCAACCGCAAAGACCACCGAACTTCGGGCGGTTCATCTTCCTCGACCCCCGCTCCAGGGATTTCTATCGCAACTGGGAGGACACGGCCCGACAAACTGTGGCGCTTCTGCGCAGCGCCGCCGGCCGGGCACCATACGACCGGGACCTCAGCGACCTCATCGGAGAACTCGCCACCCGCAGCGATGACTTCCGCACACTCTGGGCCGCCCACAACGTACGGCTCCACCACTCCGCATCAAAGCAAGTCCACCACCCCATCGTCGGAGACTTGGACCTGACCTTCGAAAGACTGGACATTGCCACCGACAAGGGCCTGTCCATGATCGCCTACACCGCCGAGCCCGGCTCCACTTCCCACGATAGCCTCCAACTCCTCGCCCATTGGGCTGCAACCAACAACCAGACAACCCAGCAACAAACCCCTCAGGCACGCCCAACAACCACACCTATCGACAACACCGAACGAAGCTGAACAATCGCAGGCTCTGACACACGTCAGACCTGTGACAAGTCGCCCAGGGAAAAATAGGGGCAGGGCGAGACCCGGTTCCAGGACGTGCAATCTCCGGGCTTGACCGGCCGATCCTGCTCAGGAGAACGGTCATCGATCCCGGTCGCTGGCCCCCGGCTCCCGCCACCTGAGTCAGACGCGGGTAGCGTCACCCCACAGAAGGAGTCCCATGACCAGAGCAGCCCGCTTCCACGCAATCTGCGGCCCCGAAACCTCCTTATCGACGAAGTCACCGTGCCGGCACCTGGCCCTGGAGAAGTGCGCATCCGCACCTATGCGCTTGCACTGAACCGGGCGGACGTCATGTTCCGCACGGGAATACACTTTTTCAAACCCCGTCTCCCCCAGGGACAAGGACTGAAAGCCGCCGGCAGAATCGAATCCCTTGGCCCCGAAGTCACTGGCCTAGCCATAGGTGACGCAGTCAGTGTTATTCCCGCCTTCCCCGTTCCCGACTACCCTCTACACGGGGAACTGGTCCTCGCGCCAGCCCGGGCAGTCGTAAAGCACCCCGAACGACTTTCCTTCAGTGAAGCGGCCGCGTTGTGGATGGCCTACTCCACTGCTTATGGCGGTCTCATCGACATCGCCGGACTCCGCGCCGGCGAGACGGTGGTGATCCCGGCAGCGTCCAGCAGCGTGGGCCTAGCGGCCATCCAGATCGCGAACCTCGTCGGAGCCACCCCGATCGCACTTTCCCGCACCCGCGACAAAACCGACCTTCTCACCCGTCATGGTGCAGCGAACGTCATCACCACCGGCACCGAGGATGTCACCGAACGCCTCGAAGCCATCACCCAGGGAGCAGGTTATGACGTACTCTTCGACCCCGTGGGCGGCCCGCTTTTCGGCGAGCTGGCCAGCGCTGCGGCCCTATACGGGCGCGTCATCCTCTATGGAGCACTCAGCAGCGAACTGACCCCGCTGCCCGCGCTGACCATGTTGCAGAAGCGCCTCACGATCCGCGGCTATGACGTTGTCGAAGTCATTGGCGACGACACGCGCTTGGCTAAGGCCGTCGTCTTCATCAATATCGGGGTCCAAACGGGCGCACTCACCCCGACCGTCGCCGCAACGATGGAGTTCGCCGACATCGCCGACGCCTACCGCTTTCTCGAAAATCACGACCATGCCGGGAAAGTAGTCATTAACGTGCCTCAGGGACATGACCAGGCTCCATAAACGAACTGGCGCCGGAGGCCTCCCCGCGGTGATCTTGCTGGAGGGCTTCCGGAATCGGCCGAGTCGCGCTCCAACGTCCGCGTGGCGGGGCGGTCGCGATTGACAGACTGTGGCGCCTGGGCTGCGGGTACTAACCGCCGCTAAGGAAAACAACGACCAAGGGCCTACCCCCACCGACACATTCCTGCGTCAAGAATGCCGGCGTTGTACTGATGTACAGGCGAACTCGATATCGAACCCTTACACCTCGGCGGGATAGAGCACACCCCAACCTGACGTCAAAACCTCCCGACTAGGGAAGTCTTGGTCTCTGGTAGTAGCTTCCACTGGTTCTCCAGCGCCCAAGCCGGACTCAAGGTGTGTCATAGGCCGTCCACTCCTCAGGCAGACTTCATCAAGTCCAGATTCTTTGGCCTATTCAACTGTCGATGAGGCTTCCCCACTCCGGATCTCGTCCCCTCCGACTGTCAGGGTGAGATCTGAGGACATCATGAGCCACTGTCAATAAGACGAAACTTCGCCCTATCCTGACGGCGGGTTGAAATCAGCCAGTGGACCAGGGCAGTGGTTACCTAGGCAGTGCGGCCGCCCAGGCAATCGAGTGCCGCTGCCGGTAATCGAGCACATCGATGTCCTGGTCACTTTCGACCTCGGTCAGATCGATTAAGGCGAGCCGCTGTTGAAGAATCGCCGGCTCGATCAGGCGCGCGTCCACTAACGCCTGAACAAACGCGAAGTCCTTCTCCCGGTGTGCCATGAGCTTCGCGGCACACAGGTCATGAGGATCCAGGCACAATCCGGTTGCGTTGTTGGTCGCCGCGGTGCGGACCCCAACTAAGCGGTATTCCCAGTCCGGCGGCAGGATGGCTGTCCGCTTGCCCCACACCTTCAATGTAGAAGCCGTAGGCGGCATGGAACTCTGACCATTCCCCTGCATCGAAGCTGAGCTGGTCACTCAAGGCCTCGGCGTCTGTGTCACGCATCGGAGCGATGTCCACCTCCGGTGACATCGTGGCCGCCGCCGGCAGCTGATCCTCAGTGTAGGAGCCCAGGATGGCCTGGCTGCCAATGATAATGACGCGGTCATCCTTGATGATCTGTGTCGCTGCCCGGATCGCGTGCTCGAGTTCATCCCTTCGCAAGTAACTGCGCCTTCTTCATAGCAACCAGGCGATCCTCTGCGCTCAGCGCCCCGGCAAATGGACTGATCTGGCGAAGATCGCGGCTCTCTTCATCGTCGGCGAGCATCGCCCGCTCAAGCTCGTCATCTGAAAGCTCGAGCAGTTCGTCCCACCGGTCCAGCCAACGCGTGGCAATGGCGGCCCGCGGCGTGCCCCGCATCTTCTCAAGATTGGTCCGCGCCACACTGCGCAGCCTGGACGATTCCTCACGCAGCCGCATGCCCAGCATGACGTGCAGCTCAAAAGGGAACCGCTCTTCACGCCGTGCAACGGGATGTCTGCCCTTGGCCGCGCCAATGGCTGCCTGAATGACGGCAGGACTACTTCCGAGCCGCTCCGCAATCTTCCGTACCGAAAGCCCAGCGGCGTGCAGTCCCAAGACGCACTCCTGCCTTCGGCGAGCAGCGGCGAGCATCCGCTGCCGGGCTTCCTCCGATTCAGCAGCCAAGGCCTTGGCCTCACCCACCAACCGCCCAACCATGGTCTCATCCATGACTGTATGGTACCCCCATACAGCGGGTGGAACAGGCTGAAGGGAATGGCACCCCTCCCCCGGCTTGACAAAGTATCCACTATCGGCTCATTCTGGGCAGCTGCAGAAGTGGTTGATTTCAGGCCTATGACTAATCCGCCGCTTCCCTCGGTGCCCGGGGCGTGCGTCGTTGTTTCGGTTCCTTTCGTCTGGCTTGTTGCTGATGTTCCTCCAGCTGTGCTTCCGCGGCTCGGCGGCGGTTTCCGATGGCGCGGGTTTGAGCAGCCGTTGGGTGGCGGTGCTCCCGTTCCCAGGAGTGGTCGTTCACTCCGGTCCTCACAATTGATTCCTTATTCGGAGTGCTGTTGCCTTGATCCATGCGGGTTTCCTTTTGTCTGGCCACTGCTGGGTAGTCGTGGGTTGGCCGGGGACGTTGACCGCATTCCGGCCGGGAAAGCTGACTGGCCGAGGACGCGGCGTCGCGGAGGAGCGGCGAAAAAAATGGAGGTCGCCCATCGCAGGCTCTTTCCTCTCGTCCCCCTGGTCATACGGTGTTTGAAGTCCGTTGCCTGCCTGGGTGGGGGCAGGAGGGGCGTCAATTCCTACCTTTTGTCGAAGGTGAAGCCGCAGGCGCACCTGTACGCGAGCAGGACACCGCCGATTTGGTTTTCCTGCGATCCAATGGCTGATGAGGTGTCTGCGGGGACTAATTGCATGGGTTCGCCGCAGTGGATGTGGGTGGCGAGCATCCGCCGCAGCAGCGGATCGTCGACAGGTCTCGTAGGAGTTGTTCCCTTTAGCTGTGCCATGGCTGGTTCCTTACTGAGCTAACGAGGCGAGGAGGGTGTTACAGGTTTGCTCGCAGCGCCGGCAGGCTCCAGCGCACACCGCGCAGTGGCGGCGCGTGAAGCCTTGCGGTCCGCATTCTTCGGCGCAGGTCTTGCACGCGGTGCGGCACGCCTGCAGCACTGCACGGGTGATATCACCGTTGATGCTCCCATTGCGGGAGAGGATCTTTCCGGTGGCCGCGCAGATGTCGAAGCAATCGAGGGTGGCATGAATGCACTTGGTCAGTTCGGCGGCCGCCTCTTCGCTCAGACAGACGTCGGCGCAGCCAGCACACGTTTGGGCGCAGTCAAAGCACGACTGGATGCATTCGACGAGTTTGGATCTATCTATGGGCCCTGAGCCCAAAGGGTGGGCGTCCAGGATGGACAGTTCATGTGTCATCGGTTTCTCTTCCGGGTTTCTACAGCAGGTTGGGGGCGTAAGACGGCAAGCCCGGTTTACGTCCTGCTGATGGAAAGCTGGAGCACCGTGAGCGCCCGAAGGCCTGACTCCAGCGGGATGGCGCTGGAAAGCTCAGTGTCAACGGGCTGCTGCTGGAGCAATGATGGCGGGTCTATCGCCCCTGTCCGTAAGGGGGCGGGTTCGCCGCGGGGAGCGTGCCGGCGTTCGCAGCAGTCCCGCTCCATGGACTCGGGGTCAACAACCGGGTTGGCCTGATGGACCGCGTGGACTGCCTGGGAAGCCGTTCCGAGCCCCTCAGGGCTGGGTGAGGATAGCGCCGGACCCGCTTGGACCTGAGCCTCTTCCTGGCCAGCTGACTGGGAACTCACTGCTTGGGACGGGCTGTGCCCAATGAGAGCATATCGGCTGCCGTGTGTGTAAGAGGCAGCTCCCGTGAGGACAAGAACCACAAGTACCCAGATGAATGCCCTTCGCAGCGAACCGAGGCGGCGAAGCATCCCTAACGACAACGAACGTGGCGCGGCCATCACCGGCTTCCTGGTGGACTGGTGGGAACCCTTTTTATCAGCCTAGCTTCGGGTCTGGCTTTGATGGTTACGTGTGTATCACTATTGGGCGTCGACTTGGGCCACGATGTTTGGCTCGCCCTCCGGTCCTGTGAGCGCCTGGGTCAGCACTTTCCTCATCCCCTGGGCAAATGGTCCCGGCAGTCAGGCCCGGCCCCCTGCCATGCTCAAGGAGAGATTTTCACGGCAGAAATCGGCACTGGTCTTGGCTCTCTGCGGAGACCGGATTTCTCCACCACGAGCTTGAAGTGAAGTTCGAGTACCGCCACGACCAGCTACGTGCCTGCGCGTTGTATCGTGTCTGCTCGATCCAGCAGGCTCTTTCGTTCGGCTGATGGATAGTCCGCGACGCCTATGGCGTTCCGCATCCGTTCCAGATGCTCAAGAACTTCTGATCGGTACTGGCCTTTCTGGTCGCACCAGGTGAGCTCCTGCAGGAGCCCGAGGAGCCGTCCGGCAACAAAGGGATCCGCTGCTCCGTACTGCCGGGGCTGGTCCATGGCCGTGCCCAAAAGGTCCCCAAGGGACGGGAGGGTCAGCACTACCCTCACCCGCCCGTGTTCGTCGATGAGATGGTCAGGGGCCGGGTTCCTGCCCACCAGCTGGCACAGCAGAACCGAGAGGTGTCCGATGACATGCACTGCCGTGGTCGGGTCGTTAATGCCGGGCGACAGGGCGCGTGTGGCGACATCGACCAGTTGGCGGAACCCGAATCCGACGTCCTGGACATTGGTGCGTTCAAACCCAGTAGTGACAGCCGCGTTCACGCCGGCGGCCAGTTCTTCCCTCACCTCGGGCGGGAAGGTAGTTGGTTGATCGACCGGCCAGGCGGTCGCGAAGGGGACGCCCTCGACCAGGGAACTGCCCGGTTCACGGTCTACCCGAATGACAGCACCGGCGTCCTTCGCAGCCTGCAGGAGCGCCTCTTTATCCAGGGACGTCAGGAACCCGGAATGGGTGGACCTGATGAGGACCGCCCCGGAGTCCGGGGCGGGGCCGGGTCCGAGGTGTGGACGGTTTTCTGGAAAGACCCGGTCGATGGCCTTCCGGGTTTCCACGCTGACCCTGCGCATCATGGTCTCCACCCGGATCTCCCGGGTGAGATGGGCCAGGAAAAGCACCAGCCCGATGACGCTGGCTATCGCCAGGACGAAGGCAATGGTGACGGAAATTTCAGGGACGAACGGGGTCGTTCGGACCCCTTCGTCGCGGACAATGCGTAGGACGGTCAATGCGAACGCGAAGGCCGCCAGGAAGAGGGCTAAGGTGCCGTGGACGAACCGGTCAGCGGTGAAGGTCCGCAGCAGCCGGGGCGAGAACTGGCTACTGGCCAGCTGCAGCGTGACCACGGTGAGCGAGAACGTCAAAGAGGTCACAGTGATCAGGGATCCTGCGATTGCCTGCAGAATCGAACGGGCCGCCTCGGGACCTCCACTGAACAGGAAAACAGCGACACCCTCCGGTAGTTTGCCGTCAACAGCAGCATCCAACCCGGGCAACACCACTCCCAGGACTACGGCCCCGACGACCGCCACCACCGGCAGGGGCCAGAGTTGTGTCCGTAGCGTATCGGCCCATCGTGCGGTGCGGCCCCCTGCCGGCAATGGAGACGCTAATTCTGGGCGCTTGGCGAGGCTGATGCGGCGGCTGACGGCAGGAAGGGACGGTATGCCTGCAGTGTGCCGTCCAACACCGGAGTAGAGAATTCCTCCTTCTCCCCACCAGCTGTCACTGAAATGGAGACCCTGGAACCCGGGATATCACTGACTGAGGAAAGGACAAGCGGGTTGGTATCAAAACCCACTTCTCCTTGAGCCTCAACACGGACAGTGACGCTGTCATCCTGATCGGACAAGACCACGTCCACGGGCTCCGTTGAGGAATTGAAAAGGGTCCCCAGGAACCGTCCAGGTTGATTTGCGTCCTCGGAGACGATCAACAGGCTACGAACCTCCACTCCCCCAACGTCCCCGTCGACACCGTTAGCTATGGCATGCCAGTCCTCATCAGGGGTCGCAGTGCTGCAGCCCGATAGAGCGACCAGAACTACACCCATGAGACAGGCGCCGAGCAAGCCGCTGTTGCACCAATGAAGTCCTCGCATGCCCGCTCCTGACTACGCTGGCCCTACCTCATGGACCGGAAGGTCCCATCAGCCTGCCACCATCCTCGTCGGGCAACAAGGGCAACAAGGCCACGACGGATAAGGCGGGAGCTGGCTCCCCCGCGCAGTGTTGCAACCGAAGCCAGCTCCCGGACGGATGTTCCCCCAACAAAAAGTTTCCGAACACCCGACAACGCACATCCTCCCGGCAGGCGCCAGCTCCCGTCAATGCTCCAACCACGACGGCCCCTGGCCTGACGTACTCGCAAATCCGTAGCCACAAGGCCTGCACTGTCTCGCCGCTTCACAAAAATCTTGAGACCAAACTACCAATCGATGCTCCACTCGATGTTCAAAACCGATCACCATAGTGTCGGTCTTGGAAAGCCCGCCGGTCCCCCACCGGCGGGCTTTCTTCCATATACGCTGCTGTCTCGTACACCCAACCTGATACAGAGGGCCTTGTGAGGCTCCAAAATTCAGGGACTTCAATCCAAGTCCACTGCGAGGTCGGTTCCGCCGTTCACACCAGGGACAATCCTCACAGGTAATCCACCGCTACTGCTGCTCGGGAGCTAATCCTGGGGCTCCCAACATCCAGCCGTGGATAACCCGAATTGACCCCAACTGTGGACGGAACAAAGTCACCCAGCGCAGCATGCCCAAGCCTCGCCAGGTTGACGGAGCATCAATCGGCTCTTCAGAAATGGTGAGGAGTGGCTGCATTACTGAAAGCCCGCCTGAAGAGGGCCGGGAACGCATCAACGCGCAAAACCGTGACGGAACCATCGGGACCGCTTGGGGGGCGCTGTGTATCAGGCCACAATCTCCACCCATCCTTCTCCGGTGTCGTTGCGAAGTACTGCTGTCCCCTTCTTCGGGGAAAGCCAACATCACACGCGCGTGTATGAGGAGATTTTCAATGAATAAGACCCTTCGGTTTATGGCTGTCCCCACCCTGGCCCTTGCCGGTCTGGCCCTGTCCGGTTCCCCCGCGATGGCAGCGGACCAGTCCTACCAGTCCACCCTGAAACAGCTCAACGGCAGCGCCGGCTCAGGCACCATCCAGGTCCATGTCACGGGCAACCAGGCCCACGTGGTCCTGAACGTTTCGGGCATGCCGGCCACGTTCATGGACGCCCCGTACCCGCACGTCCAGCACATCCACGGTGGAGCCCAGGGCGTCTGCCCGGACCCTTCAGCGGATAAGGACGGCGACCAGGTCATTTCCACCACCGAAGGTGCTCCGTCCTACGGCGGCATTGTCACCACCCTCTCCACCAGCGGTGACACCAGCCCCGCAGCAGGCCTTGACCTCAAGGTCGCCGGCCAGGGTGCTGCCTACACCGTTGACCGCACGTTCGAACTAAACGCCGAGACCAAGGCCGCCCTGGAAGCCGGGACCGCCGTGGTCGTCGTTCACGGCCTCGACCCCGCCACGCTAAGCCCGGCCGGCGCGGCAGCCAAGAGCGACCTTGTCCCCGAACTGCCGCTGGCCGCGACCTCCCCCGCCCTGTGTGGAACACTGACGGCAGGTCAGATGCAGATGCCCGCAGGCGGCGCTGACACCGGCATCGCCACCGAAACCGGCACCGACACCGGCGCCTTCGTCGTCGGCACTGGCTTGGCCCTTGTCGCCCTCGCCGGCGGATCCTACGTTGTCCGCCGCCGCACCGCAGCAGCCTAAGCAACGGCTGAGCAGATCACTACGGTGAAAACCAGGAATCCCGGCCGGCGTGGAGGTCTCGGGGCCCCCACGGCGGCCGGGATTTTGCTCGCACTGACCCTGGCCGGCTGCGCCGGTGGACCCGCCACCACTGCCGACGCCGGTTCCCAACTGTCCACCTCGCCACCGGCGGCCCCCACCGTTCCGGCTGTGACCGCCACACCGCCCGCTGCTGCCCCCGCGGCGGCTCCGCCCACCGAGCAGCTTCCGCCGGTGCTGGGAGCTTCGGCTCCGGTCACCCTGACTATCCCCTTGATCGGGGTCCGGACCGACCTTCTCCACCTGGGACTGCGGGAGAACGGGTCCCTGGAAGTACCGGAGGACACCGGCAGCGGCACCCCGGCCAGCTGGTACAACGGCTCCCCCACCCCGGGGGAACGCGGGCCCTCCGTCATGCTGGGCCATGTCAACGCCCTGGGCGGCAACAAGGGTGTCTTCGCGGACCTGCGGCAGCTCACCCCCGGCGCTGAAATCAACGTCTCCCGAACCGACGGCAGCATCGCCGTGTTCACCGTTGACCGCGGCGCCCTCTACAGCAAGAACGAGTTCCCCACCCTCGAGGTCTACGGCAATACCCCGGGAGCCGAGCTGCGGCTCATCACCTGCGACGGCTACGACCCCGCCACCGGCCTCTTTGACGACAACTACGTCATCTACGCCACCCTCAAAGCCTGACAAACGGCCCCGCACCCGCAACGGGGGCCAGAAACAAAGGAAGAGCCGTGAAACAGCGTCTGCCCCTGCTGGCCTCCCTGGCCCTGTCCGCCCTGCTGCTCTCCGGCTGCGCGACAGCAGCAGGTTCGGTGTCCGCGCCCTCGGACGTATCGACACCGGCCCCGCCGACAGCTTTGTCCGAAGCAGGGCACACCGGCGGCGGGCATCACAGCCCGGGATCGTCCTCGCCGGCGGCGACGGCGGACGGGCCCAGCGAGGCTGCCCTGATGGTTTGCGGAGAACAGCCGATGGACAGGCTCACCGCCATCCTGGACCTGGACCCCGACCCGCACACCATCAATGACTGGGCGGATGACACCTTCACCTGCACCTACCACCTGGCCGAAGGGGACCTGGAAATTTCCGTTCAGGAAGCCGCGGACAAGGCATCAGCGCTGAAATACTTCGATGCGATGCAGGCCCTGGCGAAGGACGCCACACCCATCACGGGCCTCGCGAACCTCGGCTTCCCGGCCTACGAAACCGCCGACGGCTCGGCAGTGTTTCAGAAGGACAACTTCGTGCTGCAGGTGGACGCCAGCGACCTGCCCGCCACCCTCGGACCGGACAGCATCACCAGGAACGCCCTGGCCTACCAGCTCTCCACTACCATCCTCGCCTGCTGGATCGAACACCCCTGATACACGTTTCCCGCCCGTTGCCCGCAGCCCCAGCGGCTCCCGTGAAGGATTCATCAATGAAGGCAAACACAAAGATCGGTGCCGCGCTCGGGCTCCCGGGAGCGCCCTGGCCGGCAAAGGCCGCCCACGAAGCCGACAGCACCGCCGGCCCGGACCCCCTGCCAGGCGAAATCTTGGGGCCGCGTAAGCATTCAGGTTCAACCTTCGCCATTATCGTCTGGCTTGGGAGGCCTTACCCCCTTAGTCACTGACGGGTGGGTAACGCCTATTTGGCGGAACCGGTAGTCGAACCACAGCGCGACCCCGCGGAACACTGAACGATGAAAAAGGATGAACAATGGCTGACCTGACCGCACTTGCCCTGACCTGCTCCCTGACCCCCTCGCCCGAACCGTCCAGCAGCGAGCTCATGGCCCGCCACGTCCTTGACCAGCTTGAAAGCCACGGCGTGCGCACGGCATCTCTGCGGGTCGTTGATCACAACGTGCTGCCCGGAGTCCAGATAGATATGGGCGACGGCGATGCCTGGCCCGGGATCCGCGAAAAGATCCTCACGGCCGATATCCTGGTCCTCGCCACCCCCATCTGGATGGGACACCCCTGCAGCATCGCCCAACGCGTCATCGAACGGCTCGACGCGGACCTGTCCGAAACAGATGATGCCGGACGGCCCATCATGTACGGGAAAGTCGCGATTGTCGCCGTGGTCGGCAACGAAGACGGCGCCCACAAAGTCACCGCCGACATGCAGCAGGCCCTGAACGACGTCGGCTTCACCATCCCCGCCCAAGGCGCCACCTACTGGGTCGGAGAGGCCATGCACACCCTCGACTACCAGGACCTCGACAGCGTGCCCGAAAAAACAGCTGCCACCACCGCCGGGGCTGCCCGCAACGCCGCCCACCTGGCCCGTACTCTCACCACCGCCCCCTACCCTGCCGGGTAAAGGCGCGCCGGCCGCCGGACCCGACACAGGGATGAACGCCTGAAAAGTCGCCCGGCCACTGAGTCTGCGTGTAGATTTCCGACACGGGTACGGGGGCGGGTCCGGACGCACCCTTGTGTTGTGCTTGATGAAAGGCAGCGGTGATGAGCCATCCGCATTTTGAGGTTTTTCTCGCCCAGGCAATCGATGAAGGACAGGACAAGGAAGCCGGTCTGGGCCCGGACGAGCTGTACGGCCTTTACACGAGCTGGTGCCTGCTCAATAAGGAAGAACCGCAACCGCCAGAAGCCCTCTGGGAGGCGCTAAAGGCTCACCGGATCAAACCCGAGCACAACCATCTGGGAATGAAAGGACCGGCAGCAGCCGACTACATCATTGCCAGCGCACCGGACCTCGTCTGACCGCTCCAACCGCGTCACAAAGGGGCCGGCACCGGCGCCTTTGAACAGCTCGGAGAAGAACTGCCCTAAAAACACGTCTCAGCAGGATCCGCTGGCGCACCCCAATCCGTGCAGAACCGCGCCGCTCAGTGGTGTCCAGGTCCATGCAGACGGGATCGTGGCCATTACCAGCGCCCTCATCTTGGCAGGCACTATCGGATCAGTATCGGTCTCGGATACTAAGAGATGATCGCCGCCGACGAGAGTCACCTCCCTGGTGCGCGCAGCTCTCAGCCAGAGGGCAGTATCGTCATCTCGTGGTCAAAACGGCGGGACAACACCAGATGGTCGTCGACCAACAAGGAGACAAGACCGTCAGCAGAGGCACAACACTGGACGCTGCCGTCAACTGGTTGAGCTTTCAGAGCAATGTCCGCATAGTCGCTGCTACACGCTCACCTGAAGCCACGCCTCAACATCTCTTAAGTTAAAGAAGGACGCGGTGGGCCTGGCGGGGATCTCACTCCGGGTCGTGGCGGGTGAGGAGGTAAGGGACGTACCCCAGCCTAAGCAACCTCGCCGCGCGGCTGGGCAGTGACCCCTCCGTCTCTGGACTGCGTTTTACGAAGGCAGCGGACGGTGTTCGGCTGCAAGGACCGCAAGATCGTGGATGAGCTGTTGGACTTCACGTTCACGGCCTTGGGTCGGCAAAGCCGGAGATGCTTCAAGGGGCTTGCGTGGAGGAGCGGGAAGCGGCGCCCGGCCTGCGGACGGCACCACAGAACCTGACTCCCTGACCGTAAGCGGATCAAAAAGGGTCACTCGTTCCATCACACTCCCTTAGCACCCTGCGTCGTTGCCGGTTCTGTTCTAAGTGATCAGGCCACTCCAGAAATTTCGAAGTGATCCGACTGTCGAAGAGCCAGCAGGGCACTGCCGGACCGGTCCATCAACCCGCGCCGTGTCTCCAGTGGCGCAGAGCTGAACAGCTGCGGCAATACCTCCTCATTTGTACTAACCGAAGGTGCCTCATCGCTTATCAAGAATGTCCCCCTTGACGAGCTTCTTTGAACACCTTAAAAAGCAAAGACATCTATACGGAAGCAAATTTGTCCATTGACAGGACTTATTGCGTAAATCTTGAGATTCGTCCTGGCCCTTCAGGACAGCGTCGTCGAAAGCTCCAGTCCTGCGCTCGTTTTCAGACCGTCTCCCAGCCCTTGGGATGCAGACGTCCCATCAAGTTTGCCCGAAGTAGTCAGGCATCAGGGGGCCGTTCCGGAATGAACGCACGTCCCGTTACACGGGCGACCTTCAGTCAAAGGTCTTCGCTTTCGGCGTGAAGTGGGCAAGGTCTGATGAGAGTTTGGCAGGGGCGAACCACGGCCTCTTTCGTAGCTGGACCGCACTCGAAAAGCCCAGAGAAGCTTGCGCATGGGCTCGCTGTTCGTACAGTTAGGTCACACCCCAACCTGGCAAAAACTCCTTGGCTGACTGCAGAAGCCGTAGGAACAGATTCTCCGCTCCACCGTGGATTAGCCGCTAAAGCCGCACTGACTTCAGCTGTAGCGGCTCTTTCGCGCCGTGAACCAGGCAGGGCTTATTGCGCGGAAGCGAAGACGGCGTCGCGTTCAGATTCCAGCTCTCCGGGTTTACCTTCATGGGCGGCGGGGAGCCTTGCGCTTTTGACGCTGAGCAGGCGTGAGAGCCGGTGGGCCGTGGCGACTACGGCGCTTGTGAGCTCTGTTGGTGGGGTTCCGGCTACACGGTGGTTGGGGACCGTGACGGTTACCGACCCTCGAATGATGCCGTTGACGAAGAATGGTGCGGCGATGCCGTGGGCGTCGGGGACTCGTTCACTGTCGGTGGCGGCCCAGCCCTGGGAGCGGATGAGCTCAAGCTCCTGGTCTGAAACTCCCGCTTCTTGGCCTATCCTGGCGCTTACGTGCCCGGGCAGGTGGGCGAGGATTGCTTTGCCTGCAGCTCCGGCGGTCAGCGGAATTTCTTCGCCTTCTTCCAGGACGTAGCGGACATTCCGGGCCCCGGCGATGGTTCGTCCAATGTGGGCAACTTCGGTGTCCGCGTCGTAGAGGGCAAGAGTGGTGGTTTCGCCAGTTTGTCCGCTGAGTCCGCGCAGATCTTCGTCCACCAGTTGCGGAAGGTCGTGTCCGGAGCCGAGCGAGGCTGACCAGCGCAGTAGCGTCGGGCCGGCCGTCCAGGCTTCGTTGTCCAGCGAGGTCATCAGCCCCACCTCGCGGGCTGATTCAGCAAGGCGGCGGGTAGCCACGGACCGGGTTCCCCACAGACTCGAAAGTTCCTGGAGCGACAGCTCGGCCATCGGCTCGGAGCAGAACGCCGCGATGATGGCCGCGATCCGTTGAATGAGTGCGGACGATTCGGCTTCAGGCAGGACCTGCCCCTTGTTCCTGCTGCCGGCCGGCTCGGTGAGCAGGGACTCGAGTTCCCGGGCCGCTTCGCTGAGCAGCTCAGCGCCGGCTTCGATGTCTGATTCCTTGAATTCGTTCCGCGGCCGGGACAGCGACAGGGACCCGAACAGGCTGTCGTTGACGGTGAACGGCACGCCGATACCGGCGGCGTCGGGAATGTGCTGGCCGATGCTGACGACAGCGCCGACAGTGGTGTAGCTTTGCAGCGCATTCTCAATACGTGTCCTGCTGTCCATTGAGGCGTCGGTGTACGTCTTCAATTCCTCAGGCAGCCCTGCCGTTCCGCGGCGGGTAAGGATAGCGAGCCCGAGCGCACCGGCGTGGGTTGGCAGGCTGGTGCCCGGTGGAAGCGTGTACCTAACGGGCGCGTCAGGTTCCACGGAGGCCAGGACGAAGCACTGCTCCGGATCGCCTGATTCGACGGCCATCAGCGCCGTCGCCCCGGACGCCCGGCTCAAGCGCGCAAGAATTTTCGTCCCTTCGGCAAAGAGCGGATGGCCTTCCTGTAGCGCTGCGGACAGGACCTTGAGCCGCGGTCCGATGATATACGCGCCACTGACGTCCCTGGACACCAGGCGTTCCTCAACAAGGCGGCTGAGGATCCGGTTGACGGTGCTTCGGCTCGCGCCAAGTTCCTCGGCCAGCTCCCGGACGCCCCATCCGTAGCCGGCGCGGCCGATGACAGCCTCAATGACGGCAACGACCTCTTTCGAGCCGTCCCGCTGTGCCGACTGGTCCACTTGCTCCATATTTGCAGTATCCCACGTCACCCGCTGCCCTCCTCCTTGAGCTAACCCTGCTTCCGCGCCGCCGCTTGACAGTGGCGTGGAACACAGGCATTCTTGAATCAATCCCCCAAATGAGACAGTGTCCCACTTTTCTAAACCTAAAGACAGAGAGGTCTTCGGATGACCACCCCCACACTGGCAGTTCCAGACGCTGCCCGGCGCACCAAAGCCAAGAAGGCCACCGGCGTTGCCGCCTTCGGAACCTTCATCGAGTACTACGACTTCAGCGTCTACGGCTACGTCGCCGCGACGCTGGCCATCGTCTTCTTCCCCGGCGATGACCCCGTCATCGGCCTGCTGAACACCCTGCTGGTGTTCGGCTCCGCGTTCATCGTCCGCCCGCTCGGCGCCGTCTTCTTTGGCCGCCTCGGTGACCGTAAAGGCCGCCGCACGAGCCTGATCGCCAGCATCACCTGCATGGGCGTCGCCGCGACACTGACCGGCCTGCTGCCGGGCTACGCACAGATCGGCGTGCTCGCCCCGATCCTGCTGGTGCTGCTGCGCATGCTCCAGGGCTTCTCCACCGGCGGGGAAATCGGCGGCGCCGCCGCCTACATCCACGAATGGGCAGCACCGAACCGCCGCTCCCTCTTCGTCTCCCTGATCCCGTCCGTCGCCCAGCTCGGCAAGGGCCTGGCCGCAGGTCTGGCAGCCCTCGCCGCGGCAATGATGCCCGCCGCCGACCTGGCAGCCTGGGGCTGGCGCATCCCGTTCCTCCTTGCCCTGCCCCTGGGCATCCTGTGCCTGGTCATGCGCCTGAAAGTCGAAGACAGCCCGGAGTTCCAGGCCATCAACAAAACAACTGAAGGAACCTCCAAGGCTCCGTTCAAGGAAGTCCTCACCAAATACCCCAAGGCACTGGCCAAGGTCACCTCCATCTCCCTCGTCCAGAACCTCGGCACCTACATCGGCACCGTGTTCGTCGCCGTCTACTTCAGCGAAGTCCTCGGCTTCACCAAGGGCGAAGCCTCCACCATCGTTCTCCTGGCAGTCCTCTTCGCAGCACTCCTGATTCCCATGGCAGGCCAGCTCGGCAGCCGCATCGGCAGCAAAAAGGTCCTGCTCTGGGCCTACGTCGCCTACGTCGCCATCACCATCCCGTCCTTCGCCATGATGAACCAGGGCTCCTTCGTCCTGGCCCTCCTCGGCCTTGGCATGGGCATCATCCCTTACGCCCTCTGCCAGGCCGGAACCTACGGCGCGATGCTGGAGTTCTACCCCACCCGCGTCCGCCACACAGGCGTCGCGTTCGGCCACAGCGTAGGAGCAGTCATCGGCGGCGGCGCCGGCCCCTACCTCGCCACGTACCTCATCGACTTGACCGGCAACACCTTTGTCCCCGCCTTCATCCTGGTGGGCGCAGGCGCCCTCGGTCTCCTGGTGGTTGGCCTTACCGTCAGGGCCAACTCCGATCCCACCTCGCACCTCTACCGTTAGGCCCCGCACCGTGACCGAGATCTACATCTCCGACGTCGTCCACGAGGACGTCCTGGCAGACATCCGCAAGAACGCCCTCGTGCACGTCGGCTACGGCCCCGACAAGGTCAGCTACCTCGACGTCAGCGAGAACATTGACGCAGTGATCCTGCGGGCCGAAACCTTCACCCGCGAAATGATCGAAGCCTCCCCCCGCCTGAAGATCATCGCCCGTCACGGGGTCGGCACCGACAACGTCGACATCCCGGCAGCATCAGAGAATGGTGTCTGGGTCACCAGCACCCCGGGCTCGAACAGCAACGCCGTCGCCGAGCACGTCTTCGCCCTCCTGCTCTCCCTCACCCGCCGGATCGTCCCGGCAGCGAACCGTGTCCTTACAGGCACCTGGGCCGAGGGCCGCGGGGACCTGATCGGATTCGAACTCTCCGGCCGCACCCTCGGGATCGTCGGCTTCGGAGCCATCGGCAAACGTGTCGCCGCCATCGCCCGGGGCTTCGGGATGCGGGTCATCGCCTCCGACCCGATCGCCAGCGCAGCCGATGTCGCGGCTGCGGGCGCTGACCTGGTGGAGCTGGACACCCTGTATGACGGGGCGGACATCATCACCCTGCACGCCCCGCTGCTGCCCGGCACCCGCCACATGATCTCCACCCGCGAACTGGCCCTGATGAAACCCAGCGCCATCGTCATCAACACCTCCCGCGGTGGGCTGATCGACGAGGACGCGCTGGTCACGGCCCTGACCAGCGGCGCCCTCGCCGGCGCGGCCCTTGATGTGCTCGAAGCCGAAAGCATCGACATGAAGGACCCGCTCTCCCACAACAGGGTGCCCCTGCACGCAGTACCCAACCTTCTTGTCACCCCGCACATCGCCGGCCAGACCCAGGAAGCATTCCAGGAAGCCGGCACCCGCTCCTGGTCAGAAGTGCGCGCCGTCCTGGCAGGGACAAACCCTGCCTTCCCGGTCAACGCCACCGACCTGCACAAGATCCCCGCCTGAACCGGCCCACCACACTCCAAGGAACCACACGTGTACATCAACGCTTCCGCCGAAAACATCACCGTCTACCCCGAATGGCCCCGCCCCGCCCAGGCGCTCGTCCAATCACTGGCCGCCTACCCGCCCGCGCTGATCGGTGACGTACGCAAACGCCTGGACATGATGTCAGCCGACATCCGCTGCCTGACCCCCGGTACCCGGCTGGCCGGGACAGCACTCCCCATCCAGATCTGGGAAGGCGACAACCTCGCTATCCACCGCGGCCTCGACGAAGCCAAACCCGGAGACGTCCTGGTCATCTCCGGGAACGGCGTCACCAACCGGTCCGTCTTCGGCGGCATCCTCGCCGAAATCTGCCTCCACAAAGGGGTTACCGGCGTCATCGTTGACGGGGCTGTCCGGGACATAGAGGAGATGAACGAGATGGGCCTCGCCGTATTCGCCCGCGCCGTCGTCCCCGCCGGGCCCTCCAAAAACGGACCCGGATACGTCGGCAAACCGGTCGCCTGCGGCAACGTCGTCTGCAACCCAGGCGATGTCGTCATCGGAGACCAGGACGGCATAGTCGTCATCCCCCAATCCGAACTTAACGAAACACTTGCGGCCCTCCCCGCCCAGGAAAACCTCGAACGCCAGATCCGCGACCGGATCAAAGAAGCCGTCGCCTCCTAGAGGCCACCGCGGCTCCCTCCCCGCCGACAAAAGTGGCAGCGGCCCGGCATGGGCCGCTGCCGCTCTCTAGACCAGAACCGGAAAGCCCATGACACTGAACCGAGCAACGCCGCGTCAACACGGTGACTGGAGCCTGCTGATCAACGCCCTGGTGGAAATCCGCCAAAACGGCCAGGTGATCAGAACGGGGTTCGTCGAAGAAGTAATGCCCGACTCCTCCGTACTCTGGCTCGCGGCCGACCGGGACAACCCCCGCCAAATGTTCGAAGGGGACTGTCTGAATAACGGTGGATCCGTGGTTGGCCTGACACGCCGGGCTTTGCCTGGCGGGAAGGACTGATCATGAGCGACACCATGGATCCC
>NZ_JBHVZR010000025.1:0-45420 GCF_042879835.1 Pseudarthrobacter sp. NPDC058329 | reverse complement strand
CCCGGCAGGCTAAGTGGAAGGAGGACCCCAACACAACACAAACCCAACACACAAAACACCGCAAACATGTCATCAGCACACATGTCCTTGTGGCCTGCGGTCCGGCAGCGAAACACCAACACGGTTTCGCCGCCGGGCCCCCGGCGTGTCATTTCCCATTCGAAATCTGCCAGCCGGGCTACTCGTTGGAGTCGTAAAGGACGGAGCTTCGCGGCGTGGGTTCCGGGGAGTGGGAATCCTAGGATTCCGCATCGTTCCGCCATTATTATCTGAGCAGGACAAGGTCACCGTACCTGGGGGGCAGCAACAATGATCGAAGCAGCAACAGCAGCAGTTTCCACGGTGATCCGGCGAAACAATGTCACGGTGTCAGGGCGGGCTGACGGGCCGGTGATGATGTTTGCCCACGGCTACGGCTGCGACCAGGACATGTGGCGGCGGCTGCTGCCGTACTTTGCAGACGAGTACCGATTGGTGCTTTTTGACCACGTCGGCGCAGGCCACTCAGACGTGGATGCCTACGACCGGGAAAAATACGGGTCCCTGCACGGCTACGCCGCGGACCTGCTGGAGATCTGCGAGTCCCTTGTCTTGAGCGACGTCATTCTGGTGGGACACAGCGTCAGCGCGATGATCGCGGTGATCGCCGCAGTCCAGGAGCCGCAGCGCTTCTCCAGGCTTATCCTGGTTGCCCCGTCTCCGCGCTATACGAACGACTCGGCCGACGGGTACGTGGGAGGCTTTTCCCACGAGGACATCGAGGGCCTTCTGGCCTCCCTGGACAGCAACTACTTTGCCTGGGCCGAAGCGCTGGCGCCGATGGCGATGGGCAACCCTGACTCTCCCGAGCTCTCGGAGGAACTCCGCAGCAGCTTCTGCCGGACCAATCCGTCCATCGCGCGGCACTTTGCCCGCGTCACGTTCCTCTCGGACACCCGGCAAGTACTCGGAAAAGTGCCCACCAGCAGCCTGATCCTGCAGTGCTCCGACGACCTGCTCGCGCCGCCGGAAGTGGGCACCTACGTGCACCAGCATCTGGAACACAGTTCCCTGGTGCACCTGCAGGCCACGGGCCACTGCCCGCATGTCAGCGCACCGGCGGCCACGGCCGAGGCCATTCTGCAATTTCTGGCGTCCAGCCCGTGACAGGCACGCCCGGTCCGGACCCGGCCCGCTTCGAGGCACTGTTCAACCAGGCACCGTGCGGCTACCTGATAACGGACGACGCCGGCCGCATCACCGCGGTCAACGACACCTTTATGAGCTGGACAGGTTACAGCCGATCGCACCTGCTCGGGTGCAAGCTGCAGTCCCTGATGCCTGTTGGCGACCAGATCCTGTATTCAACCCACTGCATCCCGCAGCTGGGCATCGCCGGCGCCGTATCTGAAATCGCGGTCGAGATTATCGGCACCGACGGTCAGCGCCGCGCTGCGCTGCTCTCGGCGTCGCGGTCCCCGGCGCCACCGGGGGAACACCCGGCCGTCAGGGTCATCATTTTCAGCGCCCACGAACGCCGGATGTACGAGAAGGAACTGGTAGCGGCCCTCCGGGCAGCTGAGGAATCCGAGGCGCGGCGTGCCGTAGCGGAGAAGGAACTGCAGCGGCTCGCCCTGCACGATGCCCTCACCGGCCTGCCCAACAGGGCGGGCCTGAAATCAGAGCTGGACCAACACCTCGCCGGGAGGACTGGCGGCGCGGGCATGCTGGCGGTCCTCTTTATCGACCTGGACCATTTCAAAGCCGTCAATGACAGCCTGGGGCACGCCGCCGGGGATGAACTGCTCATCTCCGTGGCGCACCGGCTGGCCTCGGCAGCGGCAGGAACAAGTACTGTGGCCCGGCTTGCCGGCGACGAGTTCGTAGTGGTGGACGCCTTTGCGGCTCCGTCGGAAGCCACCGCACTCGCTGCGGGGCTTCTGGAGGTCCTCAAGGCACCGATGCAGATCGAAGGCCTGGAAATCGTCACGTCTGCCAGCATCGGAGTGGCTGTGGCGGAGGATGCCGTTGAAACCCTGGACAACCTCATCCGCCGCGCCGATATCGCCATGTACCGGGCCAAGGAACTCGGCCGCAGCCGCTGGGAACTGCATCAACCTGCAGAGTCCGATCCCACGGTGGACCGGCTCCGCGCGCTGGGGGAGCTCCGCCGCGGAATCAGGGAAGGTGCCCTCCGCGTGCACTACCAGCCCCGGATAGACCTGCGCATCGGACGCACGAGCGGTGTGGAGGCGCTGGTCAGGTGGCAGCACCCCACCAGAGGTTTGCTCCCGCCGTCGGAATTCATCACCATGGCCGAGGACTCCGGCCTGGTGCGGCCACTGGGGGCATGGGTGCTGGGTGAAACCCTGAAGCAGGCTGACAACTGGCGGCGGGAGGGCCTCGGCGGCGCCGGCCTCGAGTTTGCTGTCAATTTGTCGGCCCGCCAGCTCAATGATCCCGAGCTGGTGCCGATGGTTGAAGCTGCCCTCCGGCTCCGCTGCATCGACCCCGCGCGCCTGCTGCTGGAAATCACCGAGACGGCCCTGATGGCCGACCCCGCTGCCGCCCTCCAATCGCTGACGGCCCTCAAGAACCTGGGCGTCGGCCTCGCTGTCGACGACTTCGGGACGGGGTACTCCAGCCTGACCTACCTCAAGAAGTTCCCGGTGGACGAACTGAAAATCGACAGGTCCTTTATCAACGGGCTCGGTTCGGACTCCGGAGATTCAGCCATCGTGGGCAGCTGCATCGATCTGGCACATGCTGTGGGTATCAGGGCTGTTGCCGAAGGCGTGGAAACCTCAGTCCAAGTCCAGACCCTCAAAGTCATGGGCTGTGACCTCGCCCAGGGATACCACTTTGCTCGCCCGCTGCCCGCCCCGCTCCTCAGGGAATGGCTGGACGCCACCGCCGGCGGAGGACCTGCCGTGCTTGGGCTTCCCTTAAACTAAGAGTGCAGCTACCCGTCTATTCGGATACAGCTGCACTCTAAGTTCGAGGAAAAATCGTGGAAAGTCTGTGGCTGGCACTCTGGCCCGGAAACTGGGCGCTGCGGGTGCCTTGCCTGCCAAGCCCTTTAGGCGGCGATCAGTGCACGCCTTGCAGGCATGTGTTCCCGGCGCGGTGCCAGGACGCTGATGGTACAAGGTGCCTGCTGCGGATCGATCCTGGCCGGCAGGTGATGGGTTTCGGAAGCGGTATGAAGCATTTCCAGGGCTTCCTCATCAACCCGTGCGTGGGAGATGTCCAGCTTCAGGTCCAGGCCTTTCCGCAAGGAATTGGCCCGCTTAACTACTACATAAAGTGCGTTCACGCTGTGGACGGTGATATGCCCCTTTGCAATCACCAAAGCCTTGGCATGGTCGAGATCTACACGGACAACAATGTTGAGCTTGGAGTTCAAGTTGTAAAGCCTTCCCCGGCAGTTGGCTGCGACGCTGCAGCTTCTTGCAATGGCCTGTTTCTTAAGCCTTATCCAGAGTAAGGGGTGAATGTGACCCACGCAACAGTTACGTATTTATTACACCGAATAGGATGCTAATCCTGTGACACCTCACGGGCAGGCATGCGGGCACGCCAAAGGGCGGGCCGGTCTGGGGGCCGTGCTTTCCAGCCGCATAGTCTCCAGTCCAGGCTGGGCTCAACCCACCGCTTCGGGAAGCCTTCCGGTTAATACCGTCACCGGAGCCACTGACCAGCGCTCGCGCTCGGGCTCGTAGGAAATGACGACGGAGGCTTCGTTATCCCGCGCCTCATCGATGGCCAGCAGCAGGGCATCCTCCAGGTGCCGCGCATATTCGAGCCGCTCGGCCAATGTGCCCTGAAGGTTGCTGTTGTCGATCAGTGCGTGGCTTTTGCCGTCCACGATGACCTTCAGCGAATACCCCTGGTCCTCGTGGAGGGATCCCCGGGTTGATGTAATCTCGGTGACTTTGTCTGCCCGGACCAGCCCGTTGCCGAGCGTACGGATCCACACTTCACCCATGAAATGAACCTCCCCTTTGGCCGTGGGCGCGAATCAGCACCCATAAGGCAAACGCTAGTCCCTTGCAAGGGTTTTGTGACCCCCAAATCTTGGCTTTCTCTCTCCCTGTGCCGGCCACCCTAGGATAAATCTGATGACTTCCGCGGATGACCCCCAGCCCTTCAGCCTTCGCAGCATCGCGGTGGCCGCCTTCGGTCCTACATTGCTCTTCGGGATCGGCCAGGGGGCGATTCTTCCGGTGGTGGCGCTGACCGCCCGCGACCTTGGCGCATCTGTTGCCGTTGCCGCGCTGATCGTGACGCTGATCGGGCTCGGCTCCTGGTTCTTCAACCTGCCTGCATCCCTGGTCACCCTCAAATTCGGCGAACGCTGGGCCATTGTGGGTGCCGCCGTTGCTGCCGGGCTGGCGCTCGCGGCGGCCGGGCTGTCCTCGCTGATCCCCAACGGACTGTGGCTGCTCGCGGTGGCAATGGCCGTCGTCGGCATGTCCGGCGCTGTGTTCGGCCTCGCCCGGCAGAAGTACCTCACCGAGGCGGTTCCCGTGGCATTCCGGGCGCGGGCGCTGTCCACGCTGGGCGGCGTGAACCGGATCGGCGTGTTCATCGGGCCGTTCCTGGGCGCGGCGGTGATGCAGTTCTCCGGGATCGGCGGGGCGTACTGGGTGGGCGTCGTGGCCATGGCTGCCGCCGCACTGCTGTCCCTCACCATCCCGGACCTGGTGCTGGAGGAAACGCACGACGGCGGACACAAAGGTCCGGAGCCGACCCTCCGCAGTGTGGCGGTGTCCCACGCCGGCGTCTTCCTGAGCGTGGGCGTCGGGATCCTGCTGCTGAGCGCGCTCCGCTCCTCGAGGCAGGTGGTCATCCCGCTCTGGGCAGACCACCTGGGCATGGACGCCACCTCGGCCTCCCTGATCTACGGGCTCTCCGGAGCCATCGACATGCTGGTCTTTTATCCCGCCGGCAAGCTCATGGACCGGAAGGGCCGCCAGTTCGTGGCCGTCCCGTCCACGCTGATCATGGGCACGGCGCTGCTGCTGATACCGCTCACCGGATCCTTTGTGGGGCTGCTCTTGGCGTCGCTGCTGATCGGGTTCGGCAACGGCATCAGTTCCGGGCTGGTGATGACCCTGGGCGCGGACTTCTCACCCAACCGCGGCCGCGGGCAGTTCCTGGGGCTGTGGCGTTTCATGGCCGACGCCGGGTCCACGGGCGGGCCTGTCCTCCTCTCGGGGGTAACGGCCCTGGCCTCGCTGGGGGCGGGAATCTCAGCCACGGGCGTGCTGGGGTTCGCGGCGGCGGCCGTGTTCGCCGTCGTTATTCCCCGGCTCAGGCACCGGCGGAACTACTGATTACGGCTATCCTCAACAGATGAGTCAAACGGGCACGCCCACTCGCATCAATGCGCTGCAAAAAGGCGTGTGGTGGCTGCAGGACTATCTCTACGCCGGGGCCTGGCAGGTCCGCGGCATACTCTCGCGTGTCCAGCCCGGCTCGTTCCATCAAGGCCACCGCGCACCCGTGGTGATCATCCCCGGCGTCTACGAAAACTGGCAGTTCATGCTGCCGCTCATCCAGTGCATCCACGACGCCGGCCACCCCGTTCATGTGGTGACGGTGCTGCAGCGGAACAGCCTGGACGTCCCAGCTGCTGCCCGGCTCGTGGCCCAGCACCTGGAGGAGGCGGGCCTGCGGGACGCGGCCATCGTGGCGCACAGCAAGGGCGGCCTCATCGGGAAGTACGCCATGCTGAACCTGGATCCGGAGCGCAGGATCGATCGAATGATCGCCGTGTGCACGCCGTTCTCAGGGTCGCGCTACGCCCGGTACATGCTGCTGCCCAGCCTGCGGATCTTTTCGCCCCGCAACGCACTGACCCTCCAGCTGGCCCGCGAGGAGACCATCAACAGCCGGATCACGTCCATCTACGGGCCGTTCGATCCGCACATTCCCGAAGGCAGCGTCCTTCCGGGTGCCACCAACATCGAACTGCCCACGGCCGGGCACTTCCGGATCCTGGGGGATTCCGAGACAGCGCGGATCATTGTGGAGCAGCTGAACCTTCCCGCGTGAGCTGGGGTGGGCTGCCGACGGCGGGCTGCCGGCTTCCGGCCGCACCTTTAGGCTGGTGATGGATTGGCGACCGAAAGGAGAAGCACTGTGACGTCCACTGGCGGGAAGCGGGCCGTTCCGCAGGAGCCGGACCACTCGCGTTCCAGCAGCGCGGTGGTGCGCCGGCAGAGCAGGTGGGCCACTGTCCTGGCGGTCCTGCAGCGGCTGCTGTATCTGATCGTGACGATTGCCGTCGGCTGGGCCGTCTACTATTTCCTGCTGGCCAGGCTTTCGCGTGGGCCGGAACAGGCATGGGTTTTCCTGCCGGTGTGGCTGATTTTGGCCTACGCGCTGTTGCCGCGCATCCACAAGATCCTGAGCAGCCTGTACATCCCGGACTACTTCATCGGGCGCACCAGGACGGGCGACGGCGTGCTGGGCGATCCCGTGAACCTCGCCGTGGTGGGACCTGAGGAGGAGCTGCGCCACGCGATGCAGACGGCAGGGTGGGTGGAAGCCGATCCCATCACCCCGGCCACGGCCTGGCGCACGCTGACCTCCACTGTCCTGGGGCACAGCTACCCCCAGGCGCCGGTGAGCTCACTCTACGTTTTCGGCAACCGGCAGGACCTGGCGTTCCAGCGGGAAATCGACGGCAACCCGCGCAAGCGGCACCACGTGCGGTTCTGGAAGTGCCCGGCCGGCTGGATGCTGCCCGGCGGACTGGCCGTGGACTGGGTGGGGGCCGGCACCTACGACCGCAGTGTGGGGCTGTCGCTGTTTACGTTCCAGATCACGCACAAGATCGCCGACCGCACGGATGAGGAACGCGACTTCATTATCGAGACGCTCCGTTCGGCCAACGCCGTTGAATCCGTGCACGTGATCCTCCACTACTCCAGCGGCTACCACCACCGCAACGGCGGCGGCGACGCGATCCGCACCGACGGGCACCTTCCGATCATCGACCTGCACCCGCCGGACCGGCCAGCGCGTCTCCAGTAAAGTCCCGACGCCGCCACTGGGGGGAATGGGGCGCCGGGACGTTTAGTGGCCACCGCAGGGGATGCCGGTTGCAAATCCCGATGCCCGTAGGGAGCGTCCCCTTGGGGCTGGCGGGATTGAGTACCTGGAACGCCCACTTCAAGACGTGCCAGGAGACCGATGGCTAGGCCGGGGAAGCGACGTTGATTCCCCGGCCCTTGTAACAGCAACTATTCATGGCCTCGCTCAACATACGACGGGGTATTACCGCAAGGTTGGGTCAAAAGTTCCCTACCGTTTGCGCAGGTCAGCCCAGGCGGGGACAGGGTGCCCCGGGGGAAAGGGGCAGGCAGGTCTGTTCGCGCAGACCCTCGTGTGCGAACCTTTGTTGAGGGGCCGTTTCGCCGTGGCAGGAGGGCTGAAATGAGAATCGCCTCCGGGCAGTTCAGCGCCGGCAGGGAACCCCAGCGGAACCTGCAGCACATCCAGCGGCTGATGGAAACCGCCGCCCTGGGCAACGCAGACCTGCTGGTGCTTCCCGAGTCCAGCCTTTACGCCAGCACCGAACCCGCGGGCGTCCTCGCGGAAGTGGCCGAGCCCTTGGACGGCCCCTTCATCGGCGGTGTTGCGGCGCTCGCAAAGGGCCTCCGCCTGCCCGTAGTGGTGGGTACGGCAGAGGCCAACCCCAGCGGCCTTCCCTACAACACCCTGGTGGCGATCGACGCCGACGGTGCAGTCCAGGGTGCGTACCGCAAGGTCCACCTCTACGATGCTTTTGGCTATCGCGAAAGCGACGGAACCAGCAAGGGCGCCATCGGCGAGCCATACCTGCTCTCCCACGGCCAACTGCGGCTCGGCATGCTCACCTGCTACGACCTGAGGTTCCCGGAGAGCGCCCGCTACCTGGTGGACGCCGGGGCCAATGTTCTGTTGCTGCCCGCCATGTGGATCGTCGGCCCGGGGAAAGAGGACCACTTCACCACCTTGGTCCGTGCCCGTGCCATCGAGAACACCTCGTACGTGGTGACGGCCAACCAGTGCGGTCCGCTCGCTACCGCGTATTCAATCGTGGTGGATCCGTTCGGGGTGGTGATCGCCAACGCCGGAGAGGCGCCGGGCGTCGTCTTTGCCGAGCTTGAACCCGAACGGATAGCAGCCGTCAGGACCCGCGTCCCATCCCTCCGGAACCGCCGCTTCCGGGTGGTGCCTAATTCAAACTGAGATGCATCAGCGGCTTGGCCCCACTCGAGGTGACGTCAGCGCCTGGGTGGGTTCCGCCGTCGTGCGGCGAAGGCGAACAGCGCCGTAGTGGCCACCGTCGCCAGATATCCCGCGATCACGATCAGCGAGATCCCGGCCCAGAAATAGTTGGTGGTGCTCACTTCCTGCCAGGGGCTCGGCGCGATCCGGGCCAGCGAATACACAGCCACCGCAGCCGAGGCCAGCCCAATCGCCACCGGCATCGTGAGCCAGATCCTGGCCGAACCCACGTGTGCTCCGAAGCCATCCCACGCGTTCCATGCCCCACGGCGGATGATAAGCCAGCCCGCAGGAACCATAAACGCGCCCACCAGCAGGAACGCGGCCACCACGTCAGCGGGTCGGTGCCATTGGTTGATCAGCGTGGACACGCCGGAGGCAATGGCGAACGTGCCGCCTACGAATCCGGCCATCGGGCGCCACCGCGGTGACGCCATCAGGAAGACGGCAGCCGCCGCCGACGCCGCCAGGGTGGTGTGACCGGACGGCAGCGAGTTCAGCTCCAGCGTCACCACGCCCTTGTCGGGCCGCGCCGGCAGCACATCCTTGAGGACCTGCGTGGCGATGTTCGCCCCGATGCAGGCGGCCACGGCAATCCCGGCTTCCGTCCACCGCTTCCGGATCACCGTGACAAACAGCACCACGACGGCGGCCATCACCAGCGAGATGGTGGGCAGCAGGTCCAGGAACCTGGTGGTCGCCTTGCCGGCGGGCCCGTGGATATCCACGGCTTCCACCAGCGCGGACTCGTCAATGAACTGGCCCGTGGTGGTCTGGACGAAGTAGTAGTACGTGGCGATCAGCCCGGCGACGCACGCCAGGGTGGCTAGCACAAACAGGAAGCCAGACCCCGGAGCGGGGCGTGCCGGGGTCCTGGTGTGGGCTTGCCGTTGAGAAGTCATCGCTTCAAGGTTGTCACAGAAAGCTGGGATCCCGCCGCATGTTGCCTGGCCGCGAGGCGCCCCGCCGGCGCCGCTCCCGGGCGCGGCATCTAGCGGAGGGCCGCCGCCAGCTCCTCGATGATCTCGAACTGCTCGCGCACGCCGCCCTCCATGCCGGACTGGGCAATCATGTCCCGGACTTCCTTGCTGCCTGCGTCGGTGCGGATGCTCACCAGGGTGGCGCCGCCGTCGGCATCTTCAAAAGTGATGGTGTTGACCACGGCGCCGTCCTCGCTGTCCGGACCGGCGTCCGGTGTCTCCATGATCTCTGTGTGGACGATCCGCTGGTCCGGCACGATCTCCCCGTACCTCCCGTGAAAGGCCACCTCGAACTCACCGTGGGCCACCATCACGTACCGCCAGGCCCCGCCCACCCGGAGATCCATGTCCGCCACGGTCATTTCGCCGCGCCTGCCGGGCCACCATTTCCTCACCAGCTCCGGCGTTGTCCAGGCCCGGAACACAAGGTGCCGGGGTGCGTTGACGGTGCGGGTAATCAGGATTTCCTCATCGCTGGGGAAGGTGACGTTCATGGTGCTTGTCTGTGCCATTGCGCTGCTCCTTTGCCTGCTTTTCCTGCTCTTTGAGGTCCTTCGCTACGTCCTCCAGGAGATCGAAGCGCTCCTCCCAGAGGTGCCGGTAGCCCGCCACCCAATCGTGGATGGGCTTGAGGGCCTGCGGGTTCAGCCGGTAGACGCGCTGCCGGCCTTCGTCGCGGACGACGACGGCCCCCACCTCCCGCAGCACCCGCAGGTGCCGGGACACATGGGGCTGGGCCATGCCCAGCAAGTCCACGAGCTCGTTGACCGGGCGCTCGCCGCCGGCCAGCGCGTCCAGGATTTCCCGGCGGCGGGGCTCGGCCACCGCGTTGAACGTGTCTGCCGTTGTTGCTGCCCGTGCCATGATCCCAATTATATATCCATATTGATATGCATTGGAAGGGGTCTGTCGGTCGCCGCTTGTACAGTGGGTCCATGCCAACCGCGCCTCTGCCTGCCCTTGAGAGCCTGCTTGCCGGCGCGCACGTGGTCAGCCTGCCCATGCGGGTGAAGTTCCGCGGCATCATGGAGCGCGAGTCTTTGCTCCTGCAGGGACCGGCCGGCTGGGGCGAGTTCTGCCCGTTCCCCGAATACGGCGATGCTGAGGCCTCCCGCTGGCTGGCTTCTGCCGTTGAGGCCGCCTGGCAGGGCTTTCCCGCTCCACTGCGGCAGGTCATTCCGGTCAACGCCACTGTCCCGGCCGTTGCCGCCGAACGGGTGCCCGAGGTGCTGGCACGCTTTGGCCGGGTGGACGCCGTCAAGGTCAAGGTTGCCGAGCAGGGCCAGACGTTCGACGACGACGCCGCCCGGCTCGCCGCGGTCCGCTCCGCCCTGCCGGATGCCGCCATCCGTGTGGATGCAAACGGGTGCTGGGACGTTCCTGCCGCCGTCCGGGCCCTCACCCGGCTGGCGGACGTCGGGCTCGAGTACGCCGAACAGCCGGTGGCCACCATTGACGGGCTGGCCGAGGTGCGGCGCGTTTTACGGGCGGCAGGTACACCGGTGCTGATCGCCGCAGACGAAAGCGTCCGGAAGGAATCCGACCCCCTGCGCGTGGCACGCGCCGGCGCCGCAGACCTGATCGTGGTCAAGGTTGCGCCGCTTGGGGGAGTGCGGCGCGCGCTTGACGTCGTGGCCCAGGCCGGTCTGCCCGCCGTCGTCAGCTCCGCACTGGATACCTCGGTGGGAATCCGCGCGGGCCTGGCTCTGGCGGCCGCCCTGCCGGAACTGCCGTACGCATGCGGGCTCGGGACCGTATCCCTGTTCGAATCGGACGTCACCACGGATCCGCTGGTAGCCGACGACGGCGCCATCCGCCTCCGCGACGCCGCCGCCGACGCCGGGCTGCTGGAGCAGTACGCGGCAACACCTGCGCGCCGGGACTGGTGGCTTGCCCGGCTCCGCCGCGTCCACGCACACCTCTCCGCCTGACGCTCTATCAGTTAGCGCACGAATTCCTGCAACGCTCGATCAGTTAGCGCACGAATTCCTGCAACGCTCTATCAGTTAGCGCACGAATTCCTGCAACGTTCTATCAGTTAGCGCACGAATTCCTGCAACGTTCTATCAGTTAGCGCACGAATTCCTGCAACGCTCTATCAGTTAGCGCACGAATTCCTGCAACGCTCTATCACCTTCCGCGTCTTTTTCGCCGACGCTCCAGCACATTCCTGCAGGTCACGAGCGGTTAACCGGAACTTCACCTCACTGACTACTGCGCGTAGAAACGGTTGACAGGGTGGGGGAACCGCATCGATTTTTCTTGGAAGGCCCCCATGTCTGAAACGACTGCCCGCAAGTTCACCCTGCTGCCGATGCTCGGCCACACCAAGGGCAAGCGCAGCGCCGTCACCTGCGCGCTGAAGTGCGACAACGCCTGCTCGGGCGACGTCTGCAACACGAGCTCCAACAGCTACTTCCGCGACATCGCCTCCGCAACCATGTCCCGCCGCGCCGCCCTGGGCTTCGGCGCCGCCGGTGCGCTCGCCGTCGTCCTCGGCAGCGCCGTCACATCGCCTGAGTCCGCAAGCGCCGCCGGGCTTTCACCGGCCGCCAAGGAAGGCTTCGCCAAGTCGAAGCTCAAGTTCACCGCCATCCCGCCGGTGGACGCCGCCGTCGACGCCGTCACGGTTCCGGACGGCTTCACCTGGAAGCCTGTCATCCGCTGGGGTGACCCCATCTTCAAGGACGCGCCGGAGTTCGACCTGGACAACCAGACGGCCGCCGCGCAGGAAAAGCAGTTCGGCTACAACAACGACTACACAGACATCCTGGAAGTTCCGGGCAGCAAGGGCCGCCGCGCGGTCCTCTTCGCCAACCACGAGTACACCAACGAAAACATTATGTTCCCGGCTGCCATGCCGGAGGCGCAGAAGCGCGCAGTGGGGGCAGCAGCACACGGCCTGTCCGTGGTGGAGTTGGAGCGCCAGAACAAGAACAAGCCGTGGACCTACGTCAAGGGTGCGGAGCTCAACCGCCGCTACCTGAACAGCACCGTCTACGAACTGACAGGCCCGGCCGCCGGCTCTTCGCTGGTGAAGACCGACGAGGACCCCGCCGGACGCTACATCAAGGGCACGCTGGGCAACTGCGCCGGCGGCACCACCCCGTGGGGCACCATCCTCTCGGGTGAGGAAAACTTTAACGGCTACTTCCGTACCCCGGGTACCTCCGCTTACGACAAGCGCTATGGCCTCACCGACAAGGCCACCGCCCGTGGCTGGGAAAACGACGACAAGCGCTGGGACACCCGCAACGCCGGCTACGGGAACGAGGCCAACCGCTTCGGCTGGATCGTGGAGGTGGATCCGTTCGATCCCAAATCCACCCCCCAGAAGCACTCGTCCCTGGGCCGCTTCAAGCATGAGGGTGCCAACGTCATCATCGCCGAGTCCGGCAAGGTGGTGGCCTACTCCGGCGACGACGAGCGCTTCGACTACCTCTACAAGTTCGTTTCCAGGGACTACTACAAAGAGGGGGACCGCAAGCACAACATGACCCTCCTGTCCGCGGGCAACCTGTACGTGGCCAGGTTCACGGGCAACTCGCCGGTGGCCGAGATCACCGGCACCGGAGCTGTCCCCACAGACGGTGCATTCGACGGCATCGGCGAGTGGCTGCCTCTGGTAGTGGACGGGGCATCCGCCGTTCCCGGCATGACCGTGGAAGAGGTCCTGGTCTACACCCGAATCGCCGCGGACAAGGTTGGCCCCACCAAGATGGACCGCTGCGAAGACGTGGAGCCCAGCCTGCACACCGGCAAGGTCTACGTGGCCTGCACCAACAACTCCAGCCGGGGCACTGGTTCCTACGAAAAGGCCACCGAGGTCAACCCGCGCAACGAGAACCGCGACGGACACATTGTGGAAATCACCGAAACCGGTGACCAGACCTCCACCACCTTCACGTGGAACCTGCTGATGGTCTGCGGCGATCCGGCCCAGGGCGACGTCACCTACTTCTCCGGCTTCCCGGTAGACAAGGTCTCGCCCATCTCCTGCCCGGACAACCTCGCGTTCGACTCCGTGGGCAACCTCTGGATCTCCACCGACGGCGCCCCTTCCGGCATCGGCAAGGCGGACGGTCTGTTCAAGGTCACCCTGGAAGGCGCAGAGCGCGGCAAGGTGGAACAGTTCCTGGCGGTGCCCAACGAGGGCGAAACCTGCGGACCCATCATCCACGACGAGGAGCGCACTGTCTTCGTGGCCGTGCAGCACCCGGGCGAAGACGGCTCCTTCGAGGAGCAGCATTCCTACTTCCCGGACTACGTCCACGCCGGTGCGACGCCGGCCCGCGGCCAGGTGCGCGCGCCCCGTCCGTCCGTGATCCAGGTGTTCCGCGGCTAGTCTTTTCCCGCCGCCACCCGTTGCCCTATCACTTTTGGTCCCCATCAGGGGGTTTTGGGAACCACAAGTGATAGGGCAACGCCGGATGCACAGGGGTGGCAGACTGGTTTGGTGACTTCGCCCAACGATTCCGCCCCCGATGTTTCCGCCGCAGGCACTTCCCCCGCAGACTATTCCGGTGCGGCAGGTTCGCTGAGTGCCCTTGCGGCGGCGCGGATCGCCGTCGGGGTGCTGGCGGACGGCGGGGTGCAGCACGTGGTGGTCTCGCCCGGCTCCCGGTCCGCCCCCATGGCCTACGCCCTGGCCGAGGCTGCGGCGCGGGGACAAATAGAGCTGCTGGTCCGGATCGACGAGCGGTCTGCCGGGTTCACGGCCCTGGGCCTGGCCCTCTCCACAGGATCTCCGGCTGCCGTGCTGACGACATCCGGGACCGCCGTCGGGAACCTGCTGCCGGCGGTCATGGAGGCCAACCACGCTGCCGTTCCGTTGATCGTCCTGTCCGCTGACCGGCCTGACGAGCTTCGCGGAACCGGGGCCAACCAGACCACCAACCAGCCGGACATCTTCGGCGACCAGGTGCGCTTCGCCGTCGACGTCCCCGCGGGCTCCAACCCGAAGCGGGCTGTCCATACGGGCCTGTCCGCTGCCACCGGCGCGTTTCCGGAGTTCCCGCCGGGCCCCGTGCAGCTCAACCTTGCCTTCCGTGATCCGTTGATTCCAGAACCCGGGGAGGAGCTGCCCACGCCGGCGGAGCGGGCCCGATACCGGGTGGCCACGGAGCCGCTGGTGATGAACCTGCCGCCCGCAGCGCCTGACCTGCCCGAACGGCGCACCGTGGTCCTCGCAGGGCACGACGCCGGACCGGTGGCCGAGGCCTTCGCCCGCGCCCACGGCCTGCCGCTGCTGGCAGAGCCTTCCTCCAATGCCCGCTTCGGACCCAACGCCGTGGGACCGTACCGGCTGCTGCTGGAGCACTTCGGACCCGGGGCCGCATCGCCGATTGAGCGGGTGGTCCTGTTCGGCCGCCCCACGCTGTCCCGGCCGGTGGCGGCACTGCTGGCCCGCGCAGACGTACCGTCCGCCCTGTACCAGCCGGTGCCGGTGGCCTGGTACGAACCCGGCCGGCGCACGGAATTGCCGCTGGAAAGCCTCGCGGACCTTGCTGATTTCGCCGGCCGCGGCCCGTCCGCCTGGCTGGACACGTGGCTGCTCGCCAGTTCGGCAGCCCAGCACGCGCTGGATCTGGTCCTGGCCGAGACAGCGCCGGCCACCGGTCCCGCCGTCGGGTCGCTGGTGTGGAAGCATGCCCGGGGCCAGCTGCTCCTGGGCTCCTCCAACGGCATCCGCGACGTGGACCTGGCCGGCCTGCCCGCGCCTGAACCTGCCGCCACCGTGTACGCGAACCGCGGCCTGGCCGGGATCGACGGCACCATATCCACCGCCACCGGGGTCGCGCTCGGCAGCCGGCAGGAAACCACCGTCCTGCTGGGCGATGTCACGTTCCTGCATGACGCCGGCGGCCTGCTCCTGGGCTCCGGGGAGGAACAGCCGGACCTGCGCATCGTGGTGCTCAACGACGCCGGCGGGGCCATCTTCGACCTGCTGGAACACGGCGCCGTGCGTGAAGCGGGGATGTACGGTGACGCCGTCGAGCGACTCTTCGGCACCCCGCACACAGTGGACATCGCGGCACTTGCCGCAGCGTACGGCGTCGGGCACTGCTCAGTGAGTACGACGGCGGCACTCGCCGAAGCGCTCAGCCAGCCGATCGAGGGGCGCAGTATCGTGGAAGTCCGGCTGGACCGCCGCGGCCTGCGAGCCCTGCACGGACGGATCCGGGATGCCGTTTCCACAGCGGCCGGGGGAGTGCTGGCGGGGTAGTTCCCACCTCACCCTGACCGGCCGGTGCGTTGAAAGTTACGTCGGGGGCGTGAACTGGCTGGCGCTGAACACCGCTCCTTGGGGGTCGCGGATCAGTGCCTCGCGCGTCCACCCGGTGTCGTCCTGCTTCAGGATGTCCGCGCCGAGCCGGGTGGCGTCAGCTACCGTCTGGTCCCTGTCGGCCACGGCAAACGCGACGTGCCAGTGCGGCGGTTCGTCGGCGGCAGTGGCCACCGCCCAGGCAATCGCATCCTCGAAGCCGGGTGGGGCGGAAAATTCTGACTGGCGCTTCCTGATGTCCGGGTAAATGGTCGCTTCGAGGTGGTCCCCGTAGCCGGGCCTGCGGATCATCAGTCCGTAACCAACATCGTCCACCTGCCAGCCAAACGCCTTTTCGTAAAACGCCATGCCAGCGCCGGGGTCGGGGGTGTGCAGGTCGCTGAAATTCCAGGCGCCCGGCTGGTTGACCACCTGCGCCCCGGGCCGCCTCTTTGCCTGCCAGAGGCGGAACCTGATACCTTCCGGATCGGCCAGTTCGGCGCTGCGGCCGCCCTCTCCCGCATCTTCCGGGGCCGACACCAGTCGGGCGCCGGCGGTGACAAGCCGCCGCGCTGCAGCATCGGCGTCGTCAACGGCTACGTAGGTGTTCCAGGCCGCCCCCGCGCCTCCGCTGCCCAAGCCGGCAACGTCCTGGCCGTCCAGTTTCGCAATGAGGTAGCGGCCTGGCGCTCCCGGCGGCATAACATCCTCGAAGGTCCAGCCAAAGAGCCCGCCGTAGAACTTCGTGGCCGCCTCAACGTCAGGCTGCTCTGTGTCGATCCAGGACGGGACACCCTGCGGGTAGGTCCGGTGGTTCATCTTTCGCTCCTGTTCATGCTTTCCTTCATCGCTGCCTCGAATGCCGGAAGGCTGCGCTCGATCATGTCCTCGTTGGCGGTCAGGGAGATCCGGAAGAACCCTGGTGTCTCGAACAGCACGCCCGGGAAAACAAACACGTCCCGCCGGGCGAGTGACTCGGTGAACGCTTCGTCGTCCGGGATGGGGGATGTGACATACAGGTAGAACGCGCCCTCCGGCCGGTGCACGCGGTAGCCCATGCCGCCGAGCACATCCATGAGCCGGTCACGCCGCCGCTGCAACTGGCTCACATCGATGGAGAACTTCTCCAGTCCGGGAAGCGCATGCTGGAGTAGGGCGTTCGGGTACACCCAGCCCATGGCCACCTGCAGGCCGGTGATGGCCGGGCGCATCCCCTCCCGGTCCGGCATGGTGGGCGGCAGCGCCAGGTAGCCAATCCGCTGGCCCGGTGAGAGGTGTGTCTTGCCGTAGGAGTAGGCCAGCAGGGTGTGCGCATAGAACTCCACCGGGCTGTGGAAGCGGAGGCGGTCGAACACAATCCGGTTGTAGGCTTCATCGGAAACCAGGTAGATCCGTCGGCCGATCCGCGCCGAGGCTGCCTCCAGCAGCTCCGCCAGCTGAAGCAACAGTTCGGGAGGATAGATCCGTCCAGTGGGATTGTTGGGCGAATTTACGATCACTACCCGGGTGCGCTCCGTGATGGCGGCCTCGATCGCTTCAAGGTCCAGGTCGAACGTGGTGGTGTTGACCGTAACCTTCACCGGGACCAGCCCGGCTTCAAGGATCAGCGGCTCGTACAGGAACCAGGGCGGCAGGCTGTAAATCACTTCGTCGCCCGGATCGGCCACGGCCTTCAGCGCCAGCGCGATGGCGGTGAAGCCACCGGTGGTGAGGAAGATGTCCTCAGGCCGGAACGGCACGTCCAGCAACCGCTGAAGGGATTCCGCGGCGGCCTCGCGGGCGGCCTCGCCGTTGGTCATGTAGGCGAACCACAGGTCGTGCTGCGGAGTGAGGGCATCGCGCAACGTATTGACATAGCGGTCGGGCGGCATCTGGTGCGGGTTGCCGAACGTGAAATCACAGGCATCTGCCTGCCCCGGACGGCGGGAGATCGACTTCCTGATGTGGGTATTGACGCGTTGGAAGGAGGGAATGGACGCCAGCCGCGCCGCACGGGCTGACACTGCGGACGTTGCCTGGAATGCCGGTTCGTTCATGTTGGCGCTCCTCACTGAGCCAACCGGCCGGATTGGGACGGCCGTCGGACGGGCAGCGCGCTGCTGAGCCAGGGCTGTTGTGGGACCCATTGTCGGCCCCTTCTTGCGCCGGTGTAAAGGCTCCGTGGAACGCCCAGGCCCTGCCGCCGTCGTACGCGTTCTGCTGTCCCCGACGCCCAAAAAGGCCCGTGACGCACACATTCCCTGGCGCTACGGATTTACCGCGGCGCCAGGGGATGTGCGTGTCGAAATGGGGACCGGTCCCTATTCCTCGATTTCAATGTGCGTCGGATCAAGCACGCGGCGCAGGAATTCCTTGGTTCGCGCCTGGGTGGGGGCGGAAATGACACGCTCGGCCACGCCTTCCTCCACCACAACGCCGCCGTCCATAAACACCACGCGGTCCGCCACTTCACGGGCGAAGCCCATCTCGTGGGTCACCACCAGCATGGTCATGCCCTCCTTGGCGAGGTTCCGCATGACGGAGAGGACATCGCCCACCGTCTCGGGGTCCAGCGCCGAGGTGGGCTCGTCGAACAGCATCAGTTCCGGGTCCATGCTCAGCGCGCGGGCAATGGCCACACGCTGCTGCTGGCCACCGGAGAGCTGGTCCGGGAAACGGTCCGCAAGGTGTCCCAGTCCCACGCGCTCCAGGTTGTGCATGGACACCTTGTCAGCCTCTGCCTGGGAGCGCTTGAGGACCTTTGTTTGGGCGATGGAGCAGTTGCGCTTGGCATCCAGGTGCGGGAACAGGTTGAACTGCTGGAACACCATGCCCACCTTGCGGCGCATCTTGTCGATGTCCACGTCGGGATCGGTGGCCTCGAAGCCACCCACATGGATGCTGCCCTGGTTGGGCTGCTCGAGCAGGTTCACGCACCGCAGCAGGGTGGACTTGCCGGAACCGGAAGGCCCGATCAGGCACACCACTTCGCCCGGCGCCACGTCCAGGCTGATGCCCTTCAGGACCTCGTTGGACCCGTAGGACTTACGCAGGTCCTTGATCGCCACACCGGCGGCGTGGACAGTTGCCGTGCCACCGCGGGAGTTGTTTACGACGTCGTTCATTGTCTTCCCTGCCTATCGCTTGGACCGCGCGGAGCGGCTTTCGAACTTCCGGGCCAGGAGGCTCAGCGGGATGGTGATCACCAGGTAGAAGGCGCCGGCCACCAGCAGCGGGGTCAGGCCCGCGCCCAGGCTCGAGATGCCGTCCCGGCCGAACTTGGTGAGCTCGTACTGCGAAGCTGTGAGGCCCAGGACGTAGATCAGCGAGGAGTCCTTGGTCAGCAGGATGACCTCGTTGGTCAGCGGCGGCAGGACGATTCGAAAGGCCTGCGGGATCACGATGGTCACCATGGCCCGCCACTGCGGCATGCCCAGCGAGCGGGCGGCTTCGAGCTGGCCCTTGGGCACTGCCTGCAGGCCGGCACGGAGGGTCTCCGCGATGTAGGCGGACGCCACGATGCCGAGCGAAAGCATAACCACCAGGGTGATGTTCCACGAGACACCGAAGGCCAGCGGCACGCCGTAACCGAAGGCGATGAACACCAGCAGGGCAGGGATGCCGCGGAAGAACTCGATGTACCCGGTGGCAATCCAGCGGTAGAGCGGGAAGCTGGAGAGCTTCATCAGGGCCAGCAGCAGGCCGCCGGAGAGGCCAACGACGAAGCCGAGGAACGTGTAAATCAGGGTGTTCACCAAGCCGGTGGTAAAGATGCCGGGGAACATCGGCCCGATCTTGGCGAAGTTGAAGACGCTGTTGCCGATGGTCTCCCAGTCGGTGGCCAGGATCAGCGCGGCGATGGCCACAACAAAGATTCCGGCCTGGACATACAGGCTTACTCTTGCTCGCTGACGTGCGGTCATTGCCATGAATTGCTCACATTCGTAGTGCGTGGCAGAGGCCCCGGACGGACTGGGGTACAGCTCGTCCGGGGCCCCGGCTGCGTAGTTCTCAGGGCCGTGAAAGATCCAGGGCGGGGGAGCCCCAGGCCTGCACGGCGACTACTTGGCGGTCTTTGGCTACTTGGCGGTTTCGCCGAACCAGGTGGTCTTGAACTTCTCGAGGGAGCCGTCGTCAGTCAGGCGCTTGAGCGTGCCGTTGACCTTCTCCGCCATGGCGGTGTTGCCCTTCTTGATGGAGATGCCCAGCTGCTCGCCGGTGGCGAACTCCTCGACACTCTTGAACTTGGGCTGATCCTTGATGGCGTAACCCAGGACGGACTGGTTGCCGAGGGCGGCGTCGATTGTGCCGGCCTGAAGTGCCTGCACCAGGAGGCCCGTGTCCTCGAACTGCTGGGCGTCGAGGCCATTCTCCGTGGCGTAGTCCGCGCCGGTGGTGGCCTGCTGGACACCCACCTTCTTGCCCTTGGCTCCGTCCAGGTTGGTGATGCCGGAATCCTCGCTGGCTACCAGGGCGAGGTCGTCATCCAGGTACGGGGTGGAAAAGTCCATGACCGACTTGCGGGTGTCCGTGATGGAGATGGAGGAGATCCCGAGATCGCACTGGGTCAGCGCGGTGCCGGTTTCGATGGCCTCGAAGGAGCTGTCCACGATGCTCAGTTCGGCGCCGAAGTCCTTGGCGAGCTCCTTGGCGATGTCAACGTCGAAGCCGACCGTCTGGCCGTCCTTCTCGAACTCGAACGGCTCGTAGGGGATGTCCGAGCACACCGTGAGCTTGCCGGCGTTGATGAGCTGGATGCCGCCTTCGGACGCTGCCGGGGTGGAGCTTCCGCCGCCGCAGGCCGTGAGGGTGAGGGCGCCGACGGCGAACAGTGCTGCTGCCTTGGCGGTGATTTTGGCCGTGGCCAGGGACTTGAGCTGCATGTTTCTTACCTTTTGTTGCAGGGGTATGCGGTACTAAATCGGTTCATAGTGTAGCGCCGATTAGGAGATGTGCATCACAGGAAACTTAGATTCACTATTGGATAACCAAGTTCCCGGTGTTTCAAGCCTAGGCGACGGACAGCTGTCCCGTATCCCGGTCTCTCTGGTCAGCTGCTGATTCCAAGCGACTCCAGCATCGGCCGGAACTTCGCCCAGGTCTCCGCGAGCTCGGCCTCGGGCTGCGATCCGTCGACTATTCCGCAGCCTGCATATAAACGCACAGTGTCGCGGGACTCGATGACCGCGCCGCGCAGGGCAATGCCCCACTCCCCGTTACCGGCGGCGTCGAGCCAGCCCACCGGACCCGCGTACGGCCCGCGGTCCAGGTGTTCCAGCCTGCGGATCAGCGCTCCGGCCACCTGGGTGGGAGTGCCGCACACCGCGGCAGTGGGGTGCAGCGCGTTAATCAAGGCCAGGCAGGTGGGGACATGGCCTTCCACCTCAGTGAGTTCCGCCTTCACGTCCGAGGCAAGGTGCCATACGTTGGGCAACTCGAGAATGAACGGTTCGTCGTGGGCGTTCATCGCTTCGGAGAACGGCGCCAGCTGGGAGGTCAGCGACTGGATGGCGATCTCATGTTCGTGGCGTTGCTTCTCCGACCCCGCCAGGACCCGCGTGGCGTAATCCATGGGGAGGCCGTCCTCGCCATGGGCGTCGCGGCGGTCCAGCGTGCCGGCCAGTACGCGTGCCTGGGCGGTGCGCCCCTCCACCTGGATCAGCATCTCGGGCGTGGCGCCCACCAGGCCATCCACCCCGTACGTCCAGCATTCGCGGTACCGCCCGGCGAGCTCCCGCAGTACCTGCGCAGCGTTCACGCCGGAGGGAACGGTGGCCACGACGTCGCGCGCCAGTACCAGCTTCTCCAGTGCGCCGGTCCGGATTTCGGCCACCCCTGCTTCCACGGCGGCCATCCAGTCCGCTTCGCTCAGCGAGCCAGTGTGCAGGGTTGCGCCGGCGGCAAGGGGATGGGGAAGTACGACGGCGCCGCCCGCACGGCCGGGAACCGCGCCTGAGGTGACGTCCCGGGCGGAGTCCGCTGCCGCCGTCGTGCCTTCCCCCGTGGAGCTGACGACCAGCCAACGGTCCAGTGCGGCGAGGGCGCCCTCCTCGGTGAGGGGGCCGGCGTCGAACGTCAGCTGCGTGAGCCAGACCCGGCCGTCCCGGACGCCCACCACAATCTCCGGCACGATCAGCCGGGATTCGTGGGCAGAAACCTTGGAGAAAGCAAAGGAGCCGAACGCCACAGGACCTGTACCCGGAAGTTCCACGGAGTCCAGGATCTCAGCTTCCAGTACCAGGTGGCGCCACCAGATGTCTGCCTCTAGGAAGCGTTCGGGGCCAGTAGCGGTAAAGCGGGTGATCTCGCCGAAGCCCACGAGTCCGGCCTCGCGGCGGGTCCAGCAGAGGACATCGTCCCGGACCAGAAACGACGGCAGCCCCCCGGCGAATTTTTGGCCGTCAAGGGGGACTGTCAAGGTGCGGAACGTGCTGGTCATGATGGATCAACACTACCCCTCACCGTAAGGCCCAGTGGCGTGCGGCACTTTGACCGGCAACAGCGCCGCAGGCCAGGCCGGGGAGGGGCCTCGCGCCTTGGTCCGGACCCTCCTGAACATTTGAGACAATGTCATGGTGAACCGAGCATCCTTGGATAAGCGTCCGGACGAAGTAGCCACGATGTTTGACGACGTCGCCCCCAAATACGACGTCGTCAACGATGTCCTGTCGTTGGGGCAGACCCGCCGCTGGCGCAAGGTTGTGGTGGAAGCCATGGAAGCCGTCAAGGGCCAGCGCGTCCTGGACCTGGCCGCCGGAACCGGCACGTCCAGTGAGCCGTATGCCGATGCAGGCATAGATGTGGTGGCGTGCGACTTCTCCCTTGGGATGCTCAAGGTGGGCAAGCGCCGCCGCCCGGACATCGACTTCATCGCCGGTGATGCCACCAACCTGCCGTTCGCGGACAACACGTTCGACGCCACCACCATTTCCTTCGGCCTGCGCAACGTCAACGAGCCCAAAAAAGCGCTGCAGGAGATGCTTCGCGTCACCAAGCCCGGCGGCCGCCTGGTCATTGCTGAGTTCTCGCAGCCCGTGGTTCCGCTCTGGCGCACCATGTACACCGAGTACCTCATGCGTGCGCTGCCTGCCATCGCAGTGAAGGTGGCCTCCAACCCGGACGCCTATGTCTACCTCGCTGAGTCCATCCGCGCCTGGCCCGACCAGGACCACCTCGCCGCCTGGCTGGAGGAGTCCGGGTGGGAAAAAGTCACCTACCGGAACCTCACCGGCGGCATCGTGGCAGTCCACCGGGCCTTCAAGGCCCCCGGATCAACGGCTGGCACTCCCGGTGGAACCGCTGCCGCTATCGCTGCGCACAAAGGCCCTGTGGCCAAGCTGCGCCGCAACACCCGCTGACCTGTGAAGGTACTGATAGTCGGCGCGGGGCCGGCCGGGTCCACCGCCGCGTACTACCTTGCCAAGGCGGGCATTGATGTCACCGTCCTGGAGAAGACGAGCTTTCCGCGCGAGAAGGTCTGCGGCGACGGCCTCACCCCCCGCGCCGTCCGCGAAATCCAGAAGCTCGGCCTGCCCCACCCGGAAGGCGAGGGCTGGCGCCGGAACAAGGGCCTGCGCCTGATCGCGGGCGGCCGCACCATCGAGCTGCCGTGGCCCGACGTCTCCGACTTCCCGCAGTACGGACTGATCCGCACCCGACTGGGCTTTGACGAGGAACTGGCCCTTCATGCCCGGGCCGCCGGTGCCACCGTCCTTGAGCGGCACAGTGTCGCCGAAGCCCTGAGGAACGGCGCCGGCCGGGTCATCGGCGTCCGCGCCGCCGTCCTTGACGAGTCCGGACGCAAGACGGGGGAGACGCTCGAGTTCAGTGCCGACGTCGTCCTCGCTGCTGACGGAAACTCCACCCGCACCGCCGTGTCCCTCGGCATCCAGAAGCGCGACGACCGGCCCCTCGGCGTGGCCGTGCGAACGTACTTCACCTCGCCTCGCACTGATGACGACTGGATGGAAGGGTGGCTGGAGCTCCCCGGCCGCAACGGCAAACTGCTCCCCGGCTACGGCTGGGTGTTCGGCGTGGGCGACGGCACGTCCAACGTGGGCCTGGGCATCTTGAACTCGTCCAAGGAATTCGGCAAGCTCGACTACAAGCAGGTCCTGCGCGAGTGGACAGCCGGCATGCCCGCAGAGTGGGGCTTCGCACCCGAAAACCAGGTGGGCGAAATCCGCGGCGCCGCTCTGCCCATGGGCTTCAACCGCACCCCGCACTACACTCCCGGCCTGCTCCTCCTGGGCGATGCCGGCGGCATGGTTTCCCCGTTCAACGGCGAGGGCATCTCCTACGCCATGGAGTCCGCGCGGTTCGCCGCCGAGTTCATTATCGACGCCTCCTCCCGCTCTGCCTCCTCAGGTGGAACGTACGACGCCGACGCCCACCTCTCGCGGTATGCGGACTATGTGCGGAACCAGTGGGGATCGCACTTTACGCTGGGGCGGGCGTTCGCAGCGCTGATCGGCAAGCCCGCGGTGATGAAGCTGGCGCTCCGGACCGGGATGCCCATCCCGGTGCTGATGCGGTTCGTGGTCCGGCTCCTGGCCAACCTCACCGACCCCGCGGCAAAGGGCTTCGAGGACCGGGTGATCCGGGTTTTGGAGTCGCTGGTTCCGGCCACAACAAATGCATCGCCCACCCCGGCAGACTCCAATCAGCGGTATCCGCAACAAAAAGTTAGGGTTAACCCGTGACCAACCCCGCGAACCACAGCTGGACGCACGCCGGACACGGCCTGCCGGAGTCCGAGCCCAGCCTCAACACCACCGCCATCGCCACTGGCTTGCAGTTGCCTGCGGGCTTTGCCGCCATCGCCGGGGATGCCGAGCTGGGACCGGCCATCACCAACAACCTGGCCAGGGTCGAGAAGCAGCTCCGCGAAGCCATCGCCAACTCGGACCCGCTGGCTGACGCAACGTCGCGCCATCTTGTGGAAGCCGGCGGCAAGCGCATTCGGCCCCTGTTGACACTCCTGTGTGCCCACCTCGGTGACGCTTCGCTGCCCGCTGTGGTGCAGGCCGCCGTCGTGGTTGAGTTGACGCACTTGGCCACCCTGTATCACGACGACGTGATGGACTCTGCGCCGTTCCGCCGCGGTGCGCCTACCGCCCACGAGGTGTGGGGCAATTCTGTGGCTGTCCTCACCGGCGACCTGATTTTTGCGCGGGCCTCCATTCTGGTGTCCGAGCTGGGCGGCCGCGCGCTCGGAATACAGGCCCGGACCTTCGAGCGGCTGTGCCTGGGCCAGCTGCACGAAACCGTGGGGCCGCGGCCGGACGAGGATCCGCTGGAGCACTATCTGTCCGTTATCGCCGACAAGACCGGCTCGCTGGTGGCCGCCTCCGGCCAGTTCGGGGCGATCTTCTCCGGTGCCGACGAGGCCTACGAAGACGTCCTCGTGGAGTACGGCGAGAAGGTGGGCGTGGCCTTCCAGCTCGCCGACGACGTCATTGATGTCACGGGCATCAAGGTTAAGTCCGGCAAGTCGCCGGGTACGGACCTGCGCGAAGGTGTGCCCACCCTGCCGGTGCTGCTCCTGCGCAGGGCGGCCGCAGACGGTGACCAGTCCGCCGTCGACCTTCTCGAGCTCATCGACGGTGACCTCACCTCTGACGAAGCACTGGCCAAGGCTGTTGCCGGCCTGCGTCAGCACCCGGTGACCGCTGAATCCTGGGTTGTGGCGCGCGAATGGGCGAATGAAGCCATCGTCGCCCTTGCCCCGCTGCCCGAAGGCGTGGTCAAGGAGTCGCTGTCCAACTTCGCGATGGCCGTGGTGGACCGCGCCAGCTAGTTCTTCTGGTGGAAGCCCGGCTCCCTGGCGGCGCCGGGCTTTTTCCTTAATCGATTGCTCCATTTCGCGCATCATAAGGGCGGTTTCGGAGCAATCGGTGGGGTGTTAAACGGGACAACCCCGGTCCGCAGCGCTGGATGACGGGGCATCCGTTGCTGTGAACCGAGGCTGTCTCTCCGTTCGCATCAGACCCGCCGGAGGCGTTTAGCGGATCCGTGAATAGTCTATGACAGCTTTGTCACATGATGCAAGTCCTTTGTTATTGCCGGTGTCAAAGATTCCTTCCCGATGGGCTTGAGTTGAAATGCGTGACTTATCGGCCGCTCAGGCAGTATGTTCCGGGAAACCACGGGGCCGTGGTCGTCGGAGGAGGCCAAAAGTCGCGCAATCCGGCCCACCCAAGGTGCAACGAATGGGCCGCCCATGTATTTGTCCACATAGCTGTTTCTGAAGCTAGGAACAGAATGAGCCCAGCGACAGCCTGAACTGGTAGAGATAACTGACTACCTGAGGCGGCATGGCGGAGTTGTTCGTGCAGTCCAATTGAAAAGGGCGGGCTTCACCCGGACAACTGTCATGCAGGCAGTTTCGCTCGGAATGCTGATCAAAGTGCGGCGGGGCGTGTACGGGCTGCCAGGAGAGGCGAGTGTCCTCGTCAGCGCCGTGGCTGCAGGCGGAAGGCTGACGTGTCTCTCGGCGGCGCCGGTGTACGGGCTTTGGACTCTCACGAGAGGTACATCCGTCCACGTTTGCCGCAGCCACCCCACCAGGACCGCTGGTTTGAAGGACCATGGCCGCCCGGAACATCCTCGGCATGCTTGGCTGCCTGTAGTTGGCCTGGCAGACGTCCTGCTCCATGCCCTCCACTGCCTGCCCGAACTGGAAGCACTTGTTATGGTGCAGTCCGCGGTCGGGAGCGGCAACATTTCGTTGGAGTTCCTCTTCGCGAAATGCCAAGGGCGCCGGAACGGCAAAGTTCGCTCGGTCTTGGATCTGGTGATTCCCAGGGCCGACTCCGTGCTTGAGGTTTTGGCCAACGTCCACTTTGCGAGGGCCGGCCTGCGAGTCCGGAGGCACGTAAACATCCCTGGCGTTGGCGAGGTGGACTTCCTTGTGGAGGAATGCCTTGTGGTGGAAACGGACGGATCCACCCATTTTGAGCCCCGCTCCGTCAAGAAGGATCAGCGGCGGAACAACCGGAGCATCATCGGTGGCTATCTGGTATTGCGCTACTACTACGACGACGTTGTGCACAGGCCTGAGGCCATGGTGGCAGAGGTCCAGGCCGTGCTGAAAGTGTGGCGAAGCAGGCGCATTCCTGGTGGTCCTGCCGGAGTCGCTGATCTGTTTGCGTAACCTTTGGCATCGGCTAAGCAGTCAAGCCCCGCAGACTCAGGGCCTTAAGGCTAAGTCAGTCCCGTAAGTTACGCATTTGAGCCTCCGCCAGGACCCCCGGCGGCAAGAAACTAGTCTTCGTCGTCCTCGAAGGCCCACTCGAACATGTCGAACACGAACTCGGAGAACGTGCCCTCTTCGGACTTCCACTGGGCGCGGGCGTTGTTGCGGCGGTACACGATGGGGTCCGGGACGCCGAGGTCTCCCACACGGAAGCCCCAGGTGTATTCCTCTTCTTCATCCTCGAGGAACATCAGGAAGCCTTCGTCATCGACTTCGAGCTCATCGGGATCCCAGAAGTAGTGGTAGGCCTCCATCAGGTCTTCGCAGCCGCCGATGGCCAGGTAGAACTCGCGGAGCACCAGGGGAATCTCGAACTGGTGGTCGGCCAGGGCCTTGTCCAGCTCCTCAGCGGCAAGCCCGTCCTCTTCCTGCCATTCGTCCTCGAGATACTTTGGAACAAGCGCGCGGAATTTCTCGAGGAACATGTCAGTCATGGTTCATATCCTAGCTAATCGCGGCCCCCTCAAAATGACACTGCACGGGCCGCGGGACCGGCCTTTAAAGCCCCGGCCCGATGTCCCGCCGGTGCCACCCGCGAACGGCGAGCGGGGCCTGCCACGAGCGGCGCCACGCCAGAACCCGGAAGGTGAACACCACGGCCGCGATGACTGCCGCCGTGAAAACGTTGAACACGCCCAGGACCCAGAAAACAGCGGTCATTGCCGCTCCCAGGAAGGCTGGCAGGGCGTAGATGTCCTTGGCATTGAAGAGCTGTGGAACCTCGTTGGCAGTGATGTCCCGCAGCAGGCCGCCTCCCACCGCCGTGGTCACTCCCAGGAGCACCGACGCAACCGGGTTCAGGCCGGTGGCCAGCGCCTTGAGGGTGCCGGTCATACAGAAGAGGGCAAGTCCTCCGGCGTCGAACAGGGTCAGCAGTGACGTGTAGCGCTGCACGCTGGAATACAGGAAGTACACCAGGACCGTGGCCAGCAACGGCGGCACCAGGTAGGCAGGGTTGGTAAAGGCCGCGGGGACGACGGCAATGATGATGTCGCGGATCACGCCTCCCCCCAGGCCAACCAGGGAAGCCAGGAGCAGGGACCCTACAATGTCGATCTGCTTTCGCGCGGCGAGCAACGAACCCGAGACGGCAAAGAAGAATACGCCCAGCAGATCCAGCCACACGGGGGAGTTGTCAAAGGCGAATGTCATGGAGCGTCCCGGCAGTTTCAAAGAGGGCGGACAGGGCTGCTCCAACGTTACGCTAGCCCCTATGAACAGCCCCATCATGATCGCCTGCGCCCATGGGACGTCCAGCACACAGGGCGCCGCGGAGGTCAACGCGCTGCGTGACGCCATCGCTGCCCTCCGCCCCGGCCTCGACGTCCGCGAGGCCTACGTGGACGTCCAGCAGCCAGACCTGGTGGATGTGGTGGCGGGGCTGCCGGCGGGGGAGTCCGCCGTCGTGGTCCCTTTGCTGCTCAGCGTGGGCTACCACGTGAAGGTGGACATCGCCCGGGCGGTGAAGAGCCGGCCGGGCAGTTCAGCCGCCGCCCCCTTGGGGCCGGATCCGCGGCTCGCCGCGCTGCTGGACCAGAGGCTCAGTGAGTCGGGCGTAACGGACAACGACGTGATCGTCCTGGCGGCCGCCGGCTCGTCCAACCCCAAGGCCGCCGTCAGCGTCGAGGAACTGCTGCGGCAGCTCCAGGCGTTGCGGCCCAACCGGATGGTGGCCGCCTATGGTGCCTCCGCCAAGCCGTCCGTGCCCGACGCCGTCACGATGCTTCGTGAGGAACTCGAGGGAGGTGCCGGGGCGGGGGAGTCCGCCGGGGCTGTCGACTCCGGCGGGCGCGTGGTGATTGCCTCCTACCTCCTGGCGCCGGGCTACTTCCATGACCAGCTTGCCAAAGCTGGTGCCGACCTCGTGACGCAACCGCTGCTGCCGTCGCCGGTGCTGGCAGGGATTGCGCTGGAACGGTACGACGCCGCCGTCGCGAAGGCCTCCGAAGCTGGAGCCGGGACAGCAGCAGAAGCTCCCGCAGAAGCGCCCATCCACGCGCCTGCCGGAGCCCCGGAGGAACAGGTTCCGGATGCACAGGAGGGTGGCTTCTTCAAGGCCGTCCGGCGTTTCGTGACGAAATATTTCCCTAGGTGACTCAACGTTTCCGGGCCTTTGTGACGCAATTCGGGCGGGACCTACAGTCGATGCATGACTGATACAGCTCTAGCCGGAGCGTCCGCGGACACCGCTGCTTCAAAGCGCCCCGCACGCCCCGCCAACCGACCCGCCGCGAAGCCGCACGGGCAGTGGAAAGTGGACGGCAAAACGCCCCTGAACGCCAACGAAACCTGGAAACAGGAAGACGACGGCCTGAACGTGCGCGAGCGTATCGAAACCATTTACTCCAAAGAGGGCTTCGACGCCATCCCCGGCCAGGACCTGCACGGGCGGTTCCGCTGGTGGGGCCTGTACACCCAGCGCAAGCCCGGGATCGACGGCGGCAAGACCGCAACGCTTGAGCCGCACGAGCTCGAGGACAAGTACTTTATGCTCCGGGTGAGGATCGACGGCGGCGCGCTCACCACCGAGCAGCTGCGCGTTATCGGCCAGATCTCCGTTGACTTCGCACGGGACTCCGCCGACCTCACGGACCGGCAGAACATCCAGCTGCACTGGATCCGGGTGGAGGACATCCCCGAGATCTGGACCCGCCTGGAAGGTGTTGGCCTGTCCACCACCGAGGCCTGCGGCGACGTCCCCCGCGTCATCCTGGGCTCGCCAGTGGCCGGTATCGCCAAGGACGAGATCATCGACCCCACCCCGCTCATCGCCGAGCTGGGGGAGCGGTTCATCGGCAACCCGCTGCTGTCCAACCTGCCGCGCAAGTACAAGACCGCCATCACCGGCCACCCCAGCCAGGACGTGGTCCACGAGATCAACGACTTCGCCCTGGTGGGTGTACGCCACCCCGAGCTGGGGATCGGCTACGACCTCTGGGCAGGCGGCGCGCTGTCCACCAACCCGATGCTCGGCAAGCGGCTGGGCGCCTTTGTGAAGCCCGAGGAAGCTGCGGACGTGTGGCTCGGCGTCACCAGCATCTTCCGCGACTACGGCTACCGCCGCATGCGCACCAAGGCACGCCTCAAATTCCTGATGGCCGACTGGGGTCCGGAGAAGTTCCGCCAGATCCTCGAGGACGAGTACCTGGGCTACAAGCTGGCCGACGGCCCGGCCGCGCCCAAACCCACCACCCCCGGCGACCACATCGGCGTGCACGAGCAGAAGGACGGCAAGTTCTTCATCGGCGCCACCCCGCTGGCCGGCCGCCTGTCCGGCGCCGCGCTGGTCAAGCTCGCGGACACCCTCGAGGCCCGCGGCTCCTACCGCCTGCGCACCACCCCGCACCAGAAGCTCGTAGTCCTGGATGTCGAAAAGGACCAAGTGGAGCCGCTGGTAGCCGAACTGGACGCACTGGGCCTGTCCGCACGCCCGTCCGTCTTCCGCCGCGGCACCATCGCCTGCACCGGCATCGAGTACTGCAAGCTCGCCATTGTGGAGACGAAGCACACTGCCGCCACCGCCGTCGCCGAGCTGGAACGCCGCCTGGGCGACCTCGCCGCCTCCGGCGAACTGCCGCACGCACTGTCCCTGCACATCAACGGATGCCCCAACTCCTGCGCCCGCATCCAGACCGCGGACATCGGCCTCAAGGGCATGATGCTGCCAACGCCCGACGGCGACCCCTCCCCGGGTTTCCAGGTCCACCTGGGCGGCGGGCTGGCGTCCAACGAACGCGAGGAAGCAGGCCTGGGACGCACCGTCCGCGGCCTCAAGGTCTACGTCGATGACCTGCCCGACTACGTGGAGCGCGTCGTCCGCACCTTCGTGGCACAGCGCGCCGAAGGCCAGACCTTCGCCGAGTGGGCCCACGCAGCAGACGAGGAGGCCCTCCAGTGAGTCCCCAGCCGCACCCCAACCTCGCAAGCTCGGCCGGGGACCCCAGCGGCCGTGGGCCCAAGCACGCGGCCGGCATCAACCCGGTGGTTGAGCCGGACGTCGCCTCAGCCACGGTGGACGCGACGGTCGCGGCGGCATCGCCTGCCGCTGGCCCGGTTCTCCGCTCGCACGACGAACTCAAGGCCCTCGCCGAATCCGGCGCCGCCGAGCTCGGCTGGGACGCACCGGCCCGCGACGTGATCGCCTGGGTGGAGCGCAACTTCGAGCTGCCCGCGGTCGCCGTCGCCTGTTCCATGGCCGACGCCGTCCTGCCGGCCCTGGTCGCTGACCAGTTGCCCGGCGTCGACGTCCTGTTCCTGGAGACCGGCTACCACTTCCCGGAAACCTACGCCACGCGCGACGAGGTGGCCTCGAACCTCCGCGTCAAGGTGGTGGACGTGCTGCCGGAGAACACCGTGGAACAGCAGGACCGGCTCCTGGGCAAGGACCTTTTTGCCCGCGACGCCGCCCAGTGCTGCGCCCTCCGCAAGGTGGCCCCGCTGCGCCGCACCCTCTCCGGCTACGAAGTGTGGTTCACCGGCGTGCGCCGCGATGAGGCCCCCACCCGCACCAACACCCCGCTGGTCACCTGGGACGAGGCCAATGGCCTGGTCAAGGTAAACCCGGTGGCTGCGTGGACGTTCGACCAGCTGGTCCAGTACTCCGACGACAACCTCCTGCCCGTCAACCCGCTGCTTTCCCAGGGTTACCCCTCCATTGGCTGCCAGCCCTGCACCCGGAAGGTGGCACCGGGCGACGACCCCCGCGCCGGCCGCTGGGCAGGCTCCGACAAGACAGAATGCGGACTACACGTATGAGCACTTTCCTAACTGAGGAGACCAGCCAGGTGACCGAAGCTGCCGTATCCACGCGCCTCTCCAGCCTGGACACCCTCGAGTCCGAGGCGATCCACATCATCCGCGAAGTTGTGGCCGAGTTCGAGAAGCCCGCGCTGCTGTTCTCAGGCGGCAAGGACTCCGTGGTGATGCTGCACCTGGCCACCAAGGCGTTCTGGCCGGGCAAGGTTCCGTTCCCGGTGCTGCACGTGGATACCGGACACAATTTCCCGGAGGTCATCGACTTCCGCGACCGGACTGTCGAGCGGCTCGGGCTGAAGCTCGTGGTCGGCTCCGTGCAGGAATTCATCGACCGCGGTGAGCTCGCCGAGCGCGCGGACGGCACCCGCAACCCGCTGCAGACCGTCCCGCTGCTGGACGCCATCCAGCAGAACAAGTTCGACGCCGTCTTCGGCGGCGGCCGCCGCGACGAGGACAAGGCCCGCGCCAAGGAGCGCATCCTGAGCCTGCGCGACGAGTTCGGCCAGTGGGATCCGCGCAACCAGCGCCCCGAGCTGTGGAACCTGTACAACGGCCGCCACACCGTGGGCCAGCACGTCCGTGCGTTCCCCATCAGCAACTGGACCGAGCTGGACATCTGGCGCTACATCGAACGCGAGAACATCGAACTGCCGGGCCTGTACTACGCCCACGAACGCGAAGTCTTCGCCCGCGACGGCATGTGGCGCGCGGTGGGCGAAGTTTCCCAGCCGCTGCCCCATGAAGACGTCATCACGAAGACCGTCCGCTACCGCACCGTGGGGGACATGTCCTGCACCGGCGCCGTCGAGTCCGACGCGTACACCGTGTCCGACGTCGTGGTTGAAGTCGCTGCCTCCACCCTGACCGAACGTGGCGCCACCCGTGCAGATGACCGCATCTCCGAGGCAGCCATGGAAGACCGCAAGAAGGACGGGTATTTCTAATGACCACTTCAATCACGGCATCCACTGCGGGCCCACGCCGGCAGGGTTCCCTGGCCGAGCGAAGCGAGGTTAGGGAGCCGGTGGGGACGCTGTTCCGCTTCGCCACCGCAGGATCGGTCGACGACGGCAAGTCCACTTTGGTGGGCCGCCTCCTTCACGATTCCAAGGCCATCCTGGCTGACACGCTCGACGCCGTTGCCCGCACCTCCGCGGACCGCGGCTTCGGCGGGGACAAGGGCGGCATCGACCTCGCCCTGCTGACCGACGGGCTGCGCGCCGAGCGCGAACAAGGCATCACCATCGATGTTGCCTACCGCTACTTCGCCACCGACCGCCGCAGCTTCATCCTGGCCGACTGCCCCGGGCACGTTCAGTACACCAAGAACACGGTGACCGGCGCGTCCACCGCGGATGCCGTCGTCGTACTCATTGACGCCCGCAAGGGGGTGCTGGAGCAGACCCGCCGGCACCTGTCCGTGCTGCAGCTGCTGCGCGTGGCGCACGTGATTGTGGCCGTCAACAAGATTGACCTGGTGGACTTCAGCGAGTCCGTGTTCCGTGAAATCGAAGCCGACGTGCAGCAGGTGGGCCGCGAGCTGGGCTTGGGTTCGGACGGCATCACTGACCTGCTCGTCGTTCCCGTATCTGCGCTCGACGGCGACAACGTGGTGGAGCGCTCGGAGCGCACCCCCTGGTACACCGGCCCCGCGCTGCTGGAGGTCCTCGAGACCCTGCCGGCCGCCGACGAACTGGAAAGCCACCTGGAGAGCTTCCGGTTCCCGGTGCAGCTGGTCATCCGGCCGCAGGGCGCCCTGGCACCCGACGCCGTCGCCGCCGGCCTGGACATGGAGGCCTACCGTGACTACCGCGCGTATGCCGGCCAGATCACCGAAGGCTCGGTCAAGGTGGGGGACAAGGTTTCTGTCCTGACCCCCGGCCAGGACCCCCGCACCACCACTGTGGTGGGCATCGACTTTGCCGGCGCCTCGCTGGAGGAAGCCGCCGCGCCGCAGTCCGTGGCTATCCGCCTGGCCGAGGAATTCGACGTTGCGCGCGGTGACACCATCGCCGCCGCCGGGACCGTCCGCGAAGCCTCGGCGGACCTGTATGCGTCGCTCTGCTGGCTGTCCCCGAAGCCGCTGCGCGAGGGCGCCAAGGTACTGGTCAAGCACGGCACTCGTACCGTCCAGGCGCTGGTGCGCAACGTCGGCGGCAAGCTGGACCTGGCCACGTTCAAGCTGGAACCGGCGTCAACGCTGGAACTGAATGACATCGGCCACGCGCAGCTCCGGCTAGCGGCGCCGCTGCCGCTTGAGAACTACCTGCATCACCGCCGGACCGGCGCATTCCTGGTGATCGACCCGCTGGACGGCAACACGCTGGCCGCGGGCCTGGTCAAGGACCACCCGGGCGACCACGAGGATGAGCGCTACTCGATCTAGGTCCGCCCGAACCTCGTTCTGCCCGATTCGACGGTTCCCTGCGGGTTCGACGTTTCCCAACGTCGCCCTTGCAGGGAACCGTCGAATCGGCTGTTTAAGCGCCAGTGTTGATGAGGATCTCGGTCTGAACCTTTACCATCGTTGCGTCTCTTGGCAATGGGGCGGGTTAGCCTTGGAGCCAAGTTCCTCATCCGCATGCAGGAGGCGGCACATGGAAACCATCAACAGCAAGCTGCTCAACTGGGCTTCGATCCTGGATCCCCAGACGCGGGAACAGGCCGTGATGACTGCCGGGTTGCCGTTTATCTACCCGCATCTGGCGCTGATGCCCGACGCCCACCTCGGCAAGGGCGCCACCGTTGGCTCCGTCATCCCCACACTGCACGCAATCATCCCGGCGGCGGTGGGCGTGGACATCGGCTGCGGCATGATTGCCGTCCGCACCCAGTACGCGCTCAAGGACCTGCCAAAGGACCGGAAGCGGCTCCGCGAAGACATCGAACGCGTGGTTCCGCTGTCCGCCGGGCACAACAATAAAAAAGTGCTGCCCACGGCTGAGCCACGGATCGCAGAGCTGAAGCAACTGGCGGCAAAGGCAGGTTTGAACCCGGCCCAGTACGTGGCGAAATGGGAGCTGCAGCTGGGTTCCTTAGGCTCGGGCAACCACTTCATCGAGGTCTGCGCCGACGAAAACGACGATGTCTGGCTGTTCCTGCACTCGGGCTCGCGCGGGGTCGGTAACAAGATTGCCCAGCACCATATCGGCGTCGCCCAGCACGTGTCACGGAAGAACCAGGTCCGGCTGCCGCACCCGGACCTTGCCTATCTCGACGAGGGCACCCCCCAGTTCGACCGGTACATCGCGGAGCTGCGCTGGGCCCAGCACTTTGCGCTGCTGAACCGGGAGGAAATGATGGACCGGGTCAGCGCGCAGTTCGGCCATTGGGTGGGCGGGCCCGTGCACGAACGGGAGCGGATCAACTGCCACCACAACTTCACGCAGCAGGAGACGCACTACGGCAAGTCCCTCTGGGTTTCGCGCAAGGGTGCCATCAAAGCCGCGCCGGGCGATCCCGGACTCATTCCCGGTTCCATGGGGACGGCGTCGTACGTGGTGGTGGGACGCGGCAACCCCGCATCCCTGAACTCTTCGCCGCACGGGGCAGGCCGGGAGTACTCCCGCAACGCGGCCCGCAAAACGTTCTCCCTCGAGGAGCTGAAGAAGGCCATGCGGGGCATCGAGTTCCGGGCGTCAGAGGCTTTTATCGACGAGATCCCGGCTGCCTACAAGTCGATTGACCAGGTGATGCAGGACGCCGCGGACCTCGTTGCGGTACGGCACAAGCTGCGGCAGTTGATCAACGTCAAGGGCAACTGACGGGCTGCATCGCCACCCAGGCACCAGCGTCAAGCGCGCGTTAGCCGAGCTAAGGTTTCTGCCTCAGTGCTGCCTGCAGGAGGTAAGTGGTCTGCCGGCTGCACTGCTTGATCCGCCGAAGGTGGGCCGCCGCCAGTTGAGGCAGTGCGACAGCCGCGCCAGCGTCATCGGCGACGTTGCGAATGGCTTGCTCCAGGCCTATGGCCAGCCACGCCAGCCGCTCCGCCCCCACCATCTGGCAGGAGGTTTTGAGGCTGAGGACCGCATCAATCGCTCCTTTGAGGTCCCCGGTGGTCAGGGTCTGCCGCAGCCGCTCGTTCCGTTCGGGCAGCTGCGTGATGAAGTTCTGCACGAATACTTTCCAGACTCCCTCGTCGTCGTCGAGTTCCTCGCGCAACCTCACCAGCACGGCGGGATCCAGGAGGGGCGCGTAGCCGTCGCCCAGGGTCACCGTTCCCCTCCAGGGCAAGCCCCTGGCCGGGGCGCAGGCCAGCGGCGTGACCACCGCCCGCAAAACCCCACACCCATGACGTGCCCCTGAAGGTCAAAACACCTGTCACCCTCCCAGCAGGACTACTAATGGACGCTACGGGCCGGCCGTTGCTGAGGCACGAGTAGTCAGTACTCGAATCTCCGGGGCAGGGAATCCGCGGCTACCAAGTGGTGGGACGCCAGCGTCGGAATATGACGCCAAATGAACCCGCGTGACCCCCCGTTTCCGCTTCATTGAACGGCTATGGGCCACTCCCTATGGTGAAACAATGACTAGTTCCAAGCCCGGGATGACCCGCATCGTGGCAGGCGAAAGCGCGGTCCCCAAGCGCAAGCGTGCCATCGAGGCTGCCCTGGCCGTGGGGCTGGTCCTGTTGATCGTGGTGGGCGCCGTGGTGGCATCCACTGTTTCGCGCAACACTGAAGCCCAGGCTGTGGAGCCCACCCCCGCTGCGGACCTGAAGCTGGGCTATTTCGGCAACGTCACGCATGCTCCCGCACTGGTGGGCATCAAGGAAGGCTTCCTGGCTGAAGCGTTGGGCAGCACCGCTCTCAGCACCGAAACCTTCAACGCCGGACCTGCCGCCATCGAGGCTTTGAACGCCGGCGCTATTGATGCTGCCTACATCGGCCCCAACCCGGCCATTAACTCCTTTGTGAAAAGCCAGGGCGAGTCCGTTAAAATCGTGGCCGGGGCTGCTGCCGGCGGCGCCCAGCTGGTGGTCAAGCCGGAAATCAACTCCGCAGCCGACCTCAAGGGCAACACCCTCGCCTCGCCGCAGCTCGGCGGCACGCAGGACGTTGCCCTCCGCTCCTGGCTTTCGGACCAGGGGTACAAAACCAACGTTGACGGCAGCGGCGACGTCGCCATCAACCCCACCGAGAACGCCCAGACCCTGAAGCTGTTCCAGGACGGCAAGCTCGACGGCGCGTGGCTGCCCGAGCCGTGGGCTTCCAGGCTGGTACTCCAGGCCGGGGCGAAGGTGCTGGTGGATGAAAAGGACTTGTGGGACGGAACCGGCACCGGCAAACCGGGTGAGTTCCCCACCACCGTCCTGATCGTGAACCAGAAGTTCGCGGCAGAGCACCCGGACACCGTGAAGGCGCTCCTGGCGGGCCACGCCAAGTCGGTGGCCTGGTTGAACGAAGCTCCCGCCGGGCAGAAAGCCTCCGTCATCAACTCGGCGCTGCAGGAATCAGCAGGAGCAGCCCTGGCGGATGACGTCCTCGCGCGGTCCCTGGCCAACATCACTTTCACCCTTGACCCGCTCGCCGGAAGCTACCCCCGGCTGCTGCAGGACGGAGTGGAGGCCGGCACCACCAAGCAGGCCGAACTCAACGGCCTCTTCGACCTCCGCGCGCTGAACAGCGTCCTCGCAGAGAACGGCGGCGGCACGGAGCCAATCCCAGCCGCCGGCCTCGGCGAAAACTGATCCCCTCCACCCACCTACGTAAGGACGGCACCATGCCAGTCGTACTGGAAAACCTGGGCAAGCGCTTCGGCGACGGCGCCCCGGTACTGGACGACGTCAACGCCAACATCGGTCAGGGCGAGTTCGTTGCCCTCCTCGGTGCCTCCGGCTGCGGCAAATCCACCCTGCTGAACATCATGGCGGGACTCGAGGCGCCGACGTCGGGCGCGCTCGAAGTGCCCAGCGATGGCGCCGCCTTTATGTTCCAGGACGCCGCCCTGTTCCCCTGGCTCACGGCCCGGGAAAACATCGAGCTGGCGCTCAAACTGCGGGGCGTGGGCAAAACTGAGCGCAAGGCAAAGGCGCAGGAGCTCCTCGAGCTGGTGCACCTGGGTACCGCGGGGGACAAGCGCCCGCACGAGTTGTCCGGCGGCATGCGCCAGCGCGTCTCGCTGGCCCGGTCGCTGGCGCAGGACCGGCAGCTGCTCCTCATGGACGAGCCGTTTGCCGCCCTGGACGCCATCACCCGCGACCTGCTGCACGACGAGCTGGAACGCATCTGGAAGGAAACCGGGCGCACCATTGTCTTCGTGACCCACAACGTCCGCGAGGCAGTGCGTCTCGGCCAGCGTGTCCTCCTGCTGTCCTCCCGTCCCGGCCGAGTTGTCCAGGAATGGGCAGTCACCGAGGAACACCGAACCGACGCCGGCCTTGCCGGCCAGCTGACCGGGGTCATTACCGCCCGGCTGCGTGAGGAGATTCGCCGCCATGCCAAGTAAGTCCCTGTCCGATCCGGCGGTTGAGCCTGTCGAAACCCAGCACGTCCATGCGGCGTTGACGAGGTCGTCCACCGGGCGCGAGGACCTGCGCGAACTCGAATCCGGCCTGGACTCGCTTCAATCCGACGCCGACCGTAAACACCGGGTCGACTGGAGCCGGGTGCTCCTGCCCATCGCTGCCCTGGTGGTTTTGGTCCTGATCTGGCAGTTCTACGTCTCCCTCGGGGTCAAGCGCCGCGACCTGGTGCCCGGCCCCCTGGACGTTGCGGCCCAGATGGGTGTGCTCTGGAACGAGGGAAAGCTTCAGGAATCCGTCTGGACCTCCATGCAGCGGGGGCTGGTCGGGTTCGTCATCAGCGTGGCCATCGCCACGCCGGTAGGCCTGCTGCTGGCCCAGGTGGCTCCGCTCCGCCGGGCATTCGGTCCACTGATCTCCGGCCTGCAGGTCCTGCCGTCCGTGGCCTGGGTACCGGCTGCCATCATCTGGTTCGGACTTACCGACGCCACCGTGTACTTCGTGATCTTTATGGGCGCCATCCCGTCCATCATCAACGGGCTCATCTCCGGCGTGGACCAGATCCCCCCGCAGTACCGGCGGGTGGGCACGGTCCTGGGTGCCAACCGGCTCCAGATGGCGCTGCAGATCATCCTTCCCGCAGCACTTCCCGGCTACCTCAGCGGTCTCAAGCAGGGCTGGGCCTTCTCCTGGCGCTCCCTGATGGCCGCGGAAATCATCGCCGTGGGCGGCACCATCGGCTTCGGCCTGGGCTCGTTGCTGGACCAGGGCAGGCAGCTGTCCGACATGTCGGTGGTGATGGCGGCGATCCTGCTGATCCTCGCCGTTGGCATCCTGATCGAACTGCTGGTGTTCGCGCCAATTGAGAAGCGCCTCCTGCGCAGCCGCGGCCTCCTTTCCGGCAGCACCCGCTAAGCCGGCCACGTCCTAAGCCGGCCCCGCACACAACCCCCAGTACAGCCCGACGGCGACTCCCGCCGTCGGGCTTTGCTGTGCCCGGCGAGCATTATGCGTAACTTATGGGCGGCCGGCTCTGCTGGGGCCCCGGAATTCCGCGGGTGAGGTCCACCGCCAGGCTCAAAAGCCACGCATTCCGGCAGGGCCCCTTCCGGTCAGGGGTTCGGCGCCGGCAAGACGGCAGACCCGGTCCCGGCAGGCCTGCAGTGAACGGTTTTGTGTGACGCAGCGTTACCTTACGTGAACTGGTGTTGCTCGGCCTTTGGGGGCCATTGTGACGCGGCCCTACCGTTGATTCATGGCAATTCAGGATATTTACCCCACAGCACTGCGGTTATTGGGCCGCCCCGTGCTGGTGGTGGGCGGCGGCCCTGTGGCTGCACGCCGCGCCAGGGGACTGCTCGACGCCGGCGCGCAGGTCACCGTTGTGGCTCCGGCTGCCTCTGACGCGCTCAAGGAACTGGCCGACGCCGGCCTCCTCACCTGGGAGCCGCGCACCTACTCTTCGTCCGACGTCGACGGCGTCTGGTTCGTGCAGACGGCCACCGGCCATTCCGCCGTGGACGCCCAGGTCTCCGCCGACGCCGAGGCGCAGCGCATCTGGTGCGTCAACGCCTCCGACCACGAAGCCTCCGCCGCCTGGACCCCCGCTGTCGCCGAGGTGGACGACATCAAGATCGCCGTGAACGCCGGGGGAGACCCGCGCCGCGCCATGGCCGTCCGCGACGCCGTTGCCACCGCACTCGAAACAGGCGACCTGCCATTGCGCCGGCGCCGCGCCCACCGCGGCACTGTTGCCCTCGTGGGTGGCGGGCCCGGCGACACCGGCCTCATTACCGTCCGCGGCCGCCGGCTCCTGGGCCAGGCCGACGTCGTGGTCGCAGACCGGCTTGGCCCCCGCGAACTCCTTCACGAACTGGCCCCCGACGTCCGAGTGATCGAGGTCGGAAAGACCCCTGGCCACCACCCCGTCCCGCAGTCAGAGATCAACCGCATCCTCGTCGAGGAGGCCCTCAACGGCCACCGCGTAGTCCGGCTCAAGGGCGGCGACCCCTACGTCCTGGGCCGCGGCGGCGAGGAAGCCGAGTACTGCCGGCAGCACGGCGTCGAGGTTGAAGTGGTCTCCGGCGTCACATCCGCGATCTCCGTTCCCGCCGCAGCCGGTATTCCCGTCACGCACCGCGGCCTCGCCAAAGGTTTCAGCGTGGTGACCGGGCACGAGGAACTGTCCGAAGTTCCTGCCCGCCCGGACCACACCGTTGTACTGCTGATGGGCGTCGGCCAGCTGCGTGAATCGGCGTCCGCCCTGGGCAAAGCCGGTCTGCCCGGGGACACCCCGGTTGGTATTGTGGAAAACGGCTATTTGCCGAACCAGCGCGTCACCATTGGCACCCTCGGTTCCATCGCGGACCAGGCGGAAGCCGCCGGCGTCGCAAATCCCGCAGTGATTGTCATTGGTGACGTGGTGCGCGTCAGCCCGTTCGCGCCGGCGCACTTCAAAACCGCTGACTACAGCACCATCACCCCGAACAGCCCCCGCAAGACCGTCCTCACCACCTAGCCCCCACCCCGGACAAGCCCCGCGTCCTCACCACCTAGCCCCCACCCAACTAGCTCGCAATAGTTGTCGTTATGAGCCTTCAAAACGACAACTGCTGCTACCTGGTTGGGACGGATCGAAGAAAAGGAACACAGCCGTGTCATCAAGCACCACCGTAGGTTCTGCCGAACGTCCGCTGCGCGTCGCCGTCGTGGGCTCCGGCCCGGCAGGCGTCTACGCCGCGGACATCCTCACCAAGAGCGAAGCCGTCAAAAGCGGCGAGCTGACCGTGAGCATCGACCTCTTTGACCGCTACCCGGCACCCTACGGCCTGATCCGCTACGGCGTGGCCCCGGACCACCCCCGCATCAAGGGCATCGTCAACGCCCTGCACAAGGTCCTGGACCGGGGCGACATCCGCTTCTTCGGCAATGTGGACTACGGAACCGACCTCACCATCGAGGATCTCCGCACCCACTACGACGCCGTCATCTTTGCCACCGGTGCCATCAAGGACGCGGACCTGAACATCCCCGGCATCGAGCTGGACGGCTCCTACGGCGGTGCGGACTTCGTCTCCTGGTACGACGGCCACCCGGACGTGCCGCGCGAGTGGCCCCTGGAAGCCACGGAAATCGCCGTGCTCGGCAACGGCAACGTGGCCCTGGACGTGGCCCGTGTCCTGTCCAAGCACGCCGATGACTTGCTGGTCTCCGAGATTCCGGACAACGTGTACGCAGGCTTGAAGGCTTCGCCGGTGACGGACGTGCACGTCTTCGGCCGCCGCGGCCCGGCCCAGGTCAAGTTCACCCCGCTGGAGCTGCGAGAGCTGTCCCACTCCAAGGACGTGGACATCATCCTGTACCCGGAGGACTTCGAGTTCGACGAGGAATCCGACCGCCAGATCCAGACGAACAACCAGACCAAAACCATGGTGGGCACCCTCACCAACTGGATCGCCGAGCAGCCCGAGGACGTCTCCGAGCTGAAGGCCTCCCGCCGCCTGCACCTGCACTTCCTGCACAGCCCCGTGGAGATCTACGACGACGCCGAGGCTCCGGGCAAGGTTGCCGGCATCAAGTTCGAGCGCACCGAGCTGGACGGCACGGGCAACGCCCGCGGCACCGGCGAGTTCGTGGACTACCCGGTCCAGGCCGTGTACCGCGCCATCGGCTACTTCGGTTCGGCCCTGCCGGACGTTGAGTTCGACCACAAGAAGGGCGTGGTGACGAACGACGGCGGCCGCGTGCTGGACGCCGACGGCCAGCATGTGCCGGGCATCTACGCCACAGGCTGGATCAAGCGCGGACCCGTGGGCCTGATCGGCCACACCAAGGGCGACGCCCTCGAGACCGTCACCTACCTGCTGGAAGACCGCGAGAACCTGCCGGTCGCAGCCGTTCCCGAGGCGGAGGCCGTGGTGGACCTCCTCGATGCCCGCGGAGTGGAGTTCACCAGCTGGGAAGGCTGGCTGGCGCTGGACGCCCACGAGCTCGCCCTCGGGGCAGCTGCCACGGAGGCCGGCGGTTCAAACGGCGTCGAGGTCAAGCGTGAGCGCGTCAAGGTGGTGCCGCGCGAGGACATGGTGGCAATCTCCCGCGACGGAGTAGCCGCGCAGGTCTAAGGCACTGCTGCAAACGCGGTCCCTGTGCGCCCATCCGGAAGGGTGTGGCGCGCAGGGACCGCTTTGGTTTAAGCGCGGTCCTGGTTAACCCGACGGGGCTACTTCCCGGCCCCGCCCACAGCCATCAGCTCCAGGCGCTTGAGCGTCTCGCGGTTCCGCACCGTGATCATCGGGTCGCGCATCATCTTGGGCACCTTCCTGCCGGGACCGCGGATGGCGTCCTCAGCGATGGTTACAAGGCATTGGCCGCCCTGGTCCTGAAGCGTGATCACCACCTTGGCCTCACCCATCGGCCAGCCGCGCGCCACCAGCTCCAGGGACTTTCCGGGTTCGGCGGCGGTCACCCGGGTGCTGTCGTTGATGACCAGCGGCCAGGCGCCCACAGAATGATGAAGGCGGGTTCCCACCTGCGGCCATGCGTCGTCCACGGCGCGGATCCGGGAGGCTCCCACCACCCAGCCGGAGTACAGCCAGCCATCGGCAATGACCCGCCAGACGTCGGCGGCAGGGGTGTTGAACAGCTGGGACACGGTGGACATGGTGTTCCTTCCTGGGGTGGCTGGGCTGGTGCGGTTGTCAGCACGGGACAGAGCGGCGGCAGAATGCGCGACGTCGGCCGGTGCGGGCTGCTGCGCCGCCCGGTAGGAGCGCTCCCGCAGGCGGCGGGTCCAGGCGTAGGTCCCTGCGCCCGGCGGCTGGTTCTCGAGGGGATTGAAGCGCAGGGGAGTGTCAGCCGGTTCCGGTGCAGCCTGCAGCCGCAGCTCCCCGCACTGCCGCCACTGCCCGGCAGGCCTGGCCCAGTACAGCCCGAGTATCCAATCGCCTGATGTGACGGACCCCGCCGGCAGGCTCTTGGTCCGAAGCCCCACCAAGACGGGGCCCTTCCGGCCGCGGTAGGGCATCAGCGTTGTAAAGGTGGCTGAGGTGACGTCCAGCCGGGGCTGGAGCAGGAACCTCCCGGGGACCTGCCAGCCGGTGGAGGCAAACAGCACATCCGCCGGGCCGGCGTCGTCCGCCCGTCCCGGAGGAACTCCACGGGACGGCGTAACCCGCAGTGCCAGCCCCAGGATGTCCGGGAGCCCTCCAGGCAACCCGACGGAACGCGAAAACCGTGCTGCGACCGTGTCGATGCCTGCGGAGTCGAGCCAATCCAGGCCGCTTGGCTCCGCGGAGCTCCCGGTCCGGGTCAATACGCCGGCCAGGCCAATGCCTTTGGGGTGGATCGGCCGGTCGGGGCGGACTACCTTGAGGAGCCGGAACAGGGCAGAAAAGGCCCGGCCCGCTGGCTCCGTGACACCCGGGATCACGTCCCGCGCCTTTCCGCCGCTGGCTGGTTGCTCCCTCACGAAATGCGTCATGCTTCCTTCCTACCCACAAAAGGTGGAACTACATGCGCCCGAACCTCGACCGGACCAGGGCGAAAATTCCGTAGGCGATGAAGCCTGCCCCGATGGCCACCAGCAGATACGGGCCGAAGGGGTGGTCTCGGAGCGCTTTGAGCCCGCCGTCGAGGCCGGTGGATTCCTCCGGGCTGTGCTTGGCGGCGGCAATGACGAAGAGCAGGCCTGTGAGGTTCAGTGCTGCACCCTTGGAGACGTGGCCTGTGACTCCGAGGGTATCGATAAGCCGGCCGCGCCGGGTGCCGTCAAAGTGGAAGAGCTCCTCCTTGAACCCCCGCCGGACGCCCTTGAACACAAAGTAGATGCCGATCCCGATGATGGTCAGGCCCAGCGCCACCAATGTCCACAGACCCAGGGGTGTGGCCATGAGCGAGGCGCTGAAGTCCCGTGTGCTCTCGCTGGAATCACCCCGCAGTCCGACGGCGAAACCGGCGAAGCTGAAGCCGACGCTGCTATAGGCGATCGCAAGGAAGCCTGACGAGATCAGCTTGGACACCCGTTCCTTGCGGGGCAGGCGGCGGGCTCGCAGGGTGGCTTCGCTTGCCTGCCATAATCCCAGGCCGAAGCAGGACACGACACAAGCCCACATCACCGCCGGGCCCCACGCGTTGGCGGCCAGCTGTTCAATGGCACCGGTGGGTTCCGCCTCTCCGGGCTGCCCGAAAGCCACTGCGACGGCAATGGCCCCGATGATGACATGCAGCAGCGCCATCACGGCAAACCCTGTCCGGGCGAGGACGTCCAGGGCGGGATGGTTGGAGGCTTCCTCGACGGCGTCCGCGGCCTGGCTGATGGTGGATTCGCTGTCCGACACGGGTCAGCCGTTCATGGGCCCTTCGGCACGTATCTTTTCCGCGCCGGGTCCCTCGACGTGAACGGTGCACCGGACCACGAGCTTTCCGGGGGCGTTGTCCAGCTCCACCAGGGAATCGTCCGCGCTCAACACCGTAAAGACCTCGGAGCCTGCCACCACTGCCACACCCTTGGCTTTTGCGGTGTCCCGCGCGTTCCCGAATGCTTCGCGCTGAAGCCCGTCCACGTAGCTGTCGTCATCTCCACGCGCGGGGTCTCCGAAGGCCCAGCCGAACAAACTTCCTGTAGTTCCCATGCCGAAGATATTACGCGGTCTGCCCGGGTAAGACGGGCTTTCGTAACATTAGTAAGTGTGCTTACCATAGGCGGACCATGACCTTGATGGGACGCAATAAATGAAGTCCGCAGGCGCGGCATCTCGACCAGATCAACGTTAGGAATGCACATCATGGCAGGAAACCTCATTGCCCGGTCAGTCCACGACCTGACGGCAGCAGCATGGTTCGGTGGATCCCTGATGGGTGCCATCGGCCTGAACGGGGCAACAGCGGAGGCCAAGGACCCCTCCGAGCGCACCCGCCTCTCCAGCGCCGGCTGGATGAAGTGGGCACCGTTCCAGACGGCGGCATTTGCCTCCCACCTGGTGGCGGACCTTGCCATCGCGTGGGAGAACAAGGAGCGCATCGCGAAGCAGGACGGCGTGGCCAGGGATACGGTGATCAAGACGGCGGTGACGGTGGTCGGCGCAGCCGTGACGCTGTACTCCGGCATCCTCGGCAAGAAGGTGGAAAAACTTGCGGCTGAGGGTGCCGAGGGCGCTACCGAGCCTCGCCCGGAAGCCTCCGATGAACTGAAGGCCGCCCAGCAGCAGCTCAAGATGCTGCAGTGGGCCATCCCCGCGTTCGCCGGACTCGTCGTGGTCCTGGGCGCCAAGCACGGGGAGATGCAGCGGCCCAAGAATGTGTTTGCGGGCCTTCGCGGCTAACCGCCCGCACTTCCGCAAGACGTACGACGACGGTCCGGCACCCCAGGCGGTTTCTAGGGGTCGTTGCAACACCTGCTGGTTAGGTGGTTAGTAGTAAATCACGTAAACGCTCGGCTGGGGTTTTCCAGCCGAGCGTTTTG